>DATILZ010000056.1:0-6103 GCA_035475995.1 Hanamia sp.
AAGCGTGAATCGTTGCTTTGCTATTTTTATAATTTCTGAATAAAGAATTGTTTTCAGTACAAATATTTTTTAATAAAAAATCAATATTTTCCTTAGCAGAATTTAAAAAATCATCTGCTCCAAAAGTGCGGTAAGCATCAATGAGACCCTTTGCCATTAAAGCATTCCACGAAGTAAGGATCTTATCATCCATTGCAGGGCGGATTCTTTTTTCTCTTTCTTCAAATAATTTTTGATTTAACGAAATAAGTTTTTGGGTTATTTCTTCGTTTACTGCCCAAAGGGCTCCGTTGTGAGCAAAATCTTTTTTAGAAAGATTTATGTCCGGAATGTTTTTATTTTCTTCCCAATTTCCATCTTTGGTAATTCCATAATAATCTGAATAAAATGCGCCATCATCTTTCAGAATTTCATTGATTTCTTTTTCGCTCCACACATAATATTTGCCTTCTTCACCTTCGCTGTCGGCATCTAATGAAGAATAAAATCCACCTTCCGGGGAAGTAAGTTCCCTGTTGATAAATCTCAATGTTTCATAAACTACTTTTTGATATAAAGGATTTTGAGTAACCTGGAAAGCATGGCTATAAAGGCTTACAAGCTGCGCATTATCATAAAGCATTTTTTCAAAATGAGGAACATGCCACTTCGCATCGGTTGCATACCGTGAAAACCCTCCACCAATCTGATCATAAATTCCGGCATTGGCCATATAATTTAAAGTAATGTAAACAGCATTTAAAGCCTGGTTATTTTTGGAAAAATAATGATATTGTAAAAGAAATTCCCAGATAGAAGGCATCGCAAATTTCATCCCTCCTTTGGTGCCTCCGTATTCAAAATCAATTCGCTTTTGAAAAAGAAAAAACATTTTGTCCAAATCATTTTTGCTAAATGAAACAGAATTCATGTTCATCGGAATGTGTTCTATTTCACGTATTCCTTTTGATAGATTTTCTGCCTGTTCTTTTAGTTTATCAGGTTCATTTTTATAAATGCCTGCAAAATATTCAAGAAGTTTTATCCAGTTTTCTTTTGGAAAATAAGTGCCGGCAAAAAATGGTTTTCCATCAGGCATCGCAAGTGCATTCAATGGCCAGCCTCCGTTTCCATTGATGAGATAAGCAGCGTTCATATAAACCTGGTCTACATCCGGGCGTTCTTCACGGTCTACTTTTATACAAATAAAATTCTCATTCATCACCTTTGCCACTTCTTCATTTTCAAAACTTTCATGCTCCATCACATGACACCAATGACATGCTGCATATCCAATACTAATAAGCAGCATTTTATTTTCCTCCCCGGCTTTTGCTAAAGTTTTTTCATTCCATGCAAACCAGTTTACCGGATTATTTGCATGTTGCAAAAGATAAGGGCTGGTTTCATTGATGAGGGAATTAGGCATTTTTGAATTATTTAATTATTCTAGTATTAGATTACAAGAACCGCTATATCCAGCGTAAATGAATATCACATCTTACACACACATCTCGCATCATACATAAACATCAAACATAGTTATTACAAAGTTACCTCCCTCAAATCCTTTTTCCATAATTTAGCTTTATATGGCTACACAGATATTTACGAACATCAGTTTATTGGCAAATACGCGCATGAACTCGGGTTTTATCCGTGGTGATGAACTTGCTGTTATGCCATCTTTAAAAAATGTTTACATAGTCATTGAAGACGATACCATTTCTGAAATCGGAGCAATGGAAAATTTCCGCTTTTTAAAAGGAAATACTTCTGTTGCGGATAACACAATTGTTTTGCCATGTTGGTGTGACAGCCATACACATATTGTTTTTGCCGGCAGTCGTGAAGAAGAATTTATTGATAAAATAAAAGGATTAAGTTATGCTGAAATTGCAGCAAAAGGCGGCGGTATTCTGAATTCTGCAAAAAAAATAAATGCCACTTCAGAAGATGAACTTTTTAATGCTGCATGGAAAAGATTGCGGGAAATAAGCAAATTGGGAACCGGTGCGATTGAAATAAAAAGCGGGTACGGATTATCAGTCGAAGGGGAATTAAAAATGCTTCGTGTAATCAAAAGATTGAAACAAAAAAGTACATTAAAAATTAAATCTACTTTTCTCGGTGCACATACTTTTCCTTTGGAATACAAAGAAAATCACCAAAAATATATCGATCTCATTATTCATAAAATGCTTCCTGTTATTGGAAAAGAAAAGCTTGCTGATTATATAGATGTTTTTTGTGAAAAAGGTTTTTTTTCGCCTGAAGAAATGAAAGTTATTTGCGAAGCTGGAAAAAATTATGGGCTTAAACCAAAGCTTCATGTGAATCAATTGAACAGTATTGGAGGCATCGAAACAGGCATTTCTTTAAACGCCTTATCGCTTGATCATTTAGAAACTTTGACAGAAAAAGAAATAGAATTATTGGGAAAATACGAAGGCGCCTCTACCCTGCTTCCATCAGCTGCATTCTTTTTGAAAATGCCATTGCAACCTGCAAGAAACCTCATTAATGCAGGCGCAGCAGTTACTTTGGCATCTGATTATAATCCCGGTTCTTCGCCGTCGGGAAATATGAATTTTGTTGTTTCACTTGCCTGTATCCAGATGAAAATGCTGCCAGAAGAAGCAATAAACGCAGCCACCAGCAATGGCGCCTGCGCAATGGAAATTGCAAGTGATTATGGCAGTATTTCAATTGGTAAAAAAGCAAATCTTATATTTACCAAACCTGTGCCTTCGCTTGCTTATCTTCCCTATTCATTTGGTAATAACCTGGTTGAAAAAGTGATGATTAACGGTTCTTTTATTTAAATTGGAAAAATAATTTATTGCACATTTATAAACTTACGCTTTATGCCATCAAATTTTAAACGATTAGATAAAAAAGATCTCCTGATGCTTACGCATACCAGAAAGTATGAAACAAAATTGGGAGAGATAGTTCTTTGTGATAGTACAACTGATTTTGAAAAAGCGATATCAGAAACAAGCGCGAAGTATATTGTTTTTGGAATTCCGGAAGATATTGGCATAAAAGCAAACCTCGGAAAAGGTGGCGCAGACTCAGCATGGTTTCCATTTCTGGATTCTTTTTTAAATATTCAGAGCAACGATTTTTTGAATGGTGAAAATATTTTTATCGCTGGAAATTTCGATTTTACTGGTGCGCAAAAACTAATAAATGTAAATGCCGCAACAGATGAAGAAAAAATAATTGCATACCGGTCTTATGTAAGTAAGATAGATGATGCAGTGGAAGAAATGGTAAAAATAATTGCGCAAAATAAAAAGATTCCAATTATAATTGGGGGTGGCCATAATAACGCTTATCCTGCTATAAAGGGCGCTGCCAAAGGATTATATAAAGCCGAACTCCTTCAGCTTGCGCAAATTAACTGTGTCAATCTTGATGCGCATACAGATTATCGCCCGATAGAAGGAAGACATTCTGGAAACGCTTTTCGTTATGCTGATGAAGATGGATATCTGAATAAATATTGTGTTATTGGTGTTCATGAAAATTATATCCAGCAAAATGTGTGGATAGATATTGTAAATAATCCCTTCATTGACCTTATTTCTTACGAAGATATTTTTATTCACCAGAAAAGAAATTTTATAGAAGCTATAGCACATGCCACTTCTTTCACCCGAGATAATTTTACAGGAATCGAACTCGACCTCGATTCTATTGAAAATGTATTAAGCAGCGCTTCTACTCCATGTGGAATAACAACTTTGAATACCCGTCAGTATCTGAACTTTGCAGCGATAAGTGCAAAGGTTGCTTATCTGCATATTTGTGAAGGAGCCACAAAAACAGACTCTGGTGAAACAAATGATTCTACAGGAAAATTAATCAGTTACCTGGTTAGTGATTTTGTAAAGGCACATTCAAAAGTTAAATAAAATAGTGCTGAATTTATAGTTACAGTTTCATCGGTCGAAATTGGATTATTCAATTTTATGTTAACCAAACAGTTCGATAAAAACTGAAAAGATTTTGATTTTATGAGTTACTTTCTTAAATCGTATCAGTGCTTTAAAAATAATTGCGAATTATGACGATACAAATAAATTTTTAGGATTAAGCGTTTAAGTCGTAAAGGGCCGATCCCTAAATACTTCTGTCCACCGACCATAATCAACTCAGTCAGGCAATAAATTGAGATTCGCCCAATTAGCAGCATCACGATTTAAGCGACTAATTCTATAAATTTTAAAGAATCAGCATTTCAAAAGCCACCAGTAAAAAAATAATTCAATCAATCAATTTTTGTATATTTACTATTGATAAAAAAGAAACCGAAGCAGCATTTGATGCAAATGCTTACTCACCTGGACCTCATGAAAAAATCGGAGGAATTTTAATAGAAGGTTATTAGAAAAATAATTTCAAATGTCCCTTCAATTTAAAAAAGCAATTCGCTTTTCGGGGAATCATTCAGAAAGAAATACCTCTTTCAGCACTCTTATACTTTGGGCTCTAAGTCTTGCCAAGCCATATCGCAAAATGGTTGTGACTATTCTGATTGCAATGGTGCTGGAAGCAATAATTGGTTTGGCAACTCCATGGCCGCTTAAAATAATCATTGATAACGTTGCTGGCCATCATCCTTTACCACATTGGCTAAATTGGCTAAACCTTATTTTTCCAGATGAAAATATAAAACAAATGGCTGCAGTTGCCGCAATTAGTTTTGTTGCCATAACCGCCTTTGGTTCGCTGGCGGATTTTCTGGATAATTATTATAACGAAAAAGTGGCACAGTCAATTGCTAATGACCTCCGGATTAAAATTTATCATCATCTCCAGCATCTTTGCCTTTCCTATTATGATACTCACCAAACTGGCAAATTACTCAGCACGCTCACTACTGATGTTTCCACCATCCAGGATTTCGCTTCTTCTACTTTGCTGAATATTCTTGTAGATGCAATAACGATCATCGGGATGATTGGAATTATGTTTTATCTTGATTCTGACTTTACTCTTGTAGCTCTTGCAGTTGCTCCGTTTTTATTATTTTTTGTAGCGCGATTTAAAAAAGCGATGAAGAAAGCCACACGAGAGGTTCGGAAAGATCAGAGCAATATGTTGGTAGTATTGCAACAAGGCCTTGAATCAATTCGTGCAGTGAATGCCTTTGGACGCGAGAATTTTGAAGATGCGAAACTACAGAAAGTGAGCCAGGAGACATTCTTTGCCGCTATGAAAGCAAGAAAGGTAAAATCAGCTGTTTCACCTTTTGTAACGGTCATTGTTTCTTTGTGTACCGCCTTTGTTCTTTGGCGGGGCGCTGATTTGGTAATAAAAGGAGCGATGTCGGTTGGTGCGCTTACTGTTTTTCTTTGGTATATGAATAAGTTTTTCAGCCCGGTTCAGAATTTGGCTAAAATGACCAGTTCAATTGCACAGGTAACTGTAGCCCTCGAAAGAATACAAACGATTTTAAATACAGATACCATAATTTCAGAAAAGCCAACAGCAATAAATCCAGGTAAGTTTAATGGAAAGATCGTTTTCGATCATGTAAGTTTTGCGTATAATACCGGATCGCCTGTTATAAACGACTTCAATCTGACAATAAATCCTGGCAAACGTATTGGTATATGCGGACCGACCGGAAGTGGTAAAACAACTCTTGTGAGCCTGATTGCGCGTTTTTATGATCCTACCGCCGGACGTTTATTAATTGATGGGACAGATATTACCGATTTCACACTTGATGGGTTGCGGGGCGAAATAGGATTTGTATTGCAGGATACGGTACTTTTTTATGGCTCTATCCGTGAAAACATTGCTTATGGGCGCCCGGATGCAACGAATGAAGAAATAATTGAAGCAGCTAAACTGGCAAATGCTGATGAATTTATTGAAAAGATGGCAGATGGTTATGATACACTGGTTGGAGAAAGAGGGGTCACTCTTTCTGGCGGCCAGCGCCAGCGTATCGGTATTGCACGCGCAGTTGTACGAAATTCACCTATTCTAATCCTGGATGAACCGACGGCTTCATTGGATACCGAATCGGAAAAGATTGTGATGGAAGCGCTTGAAAAATTAATGCAAGGCCGCACCGTAATTACAATTGCTCACCGTCTCAGCA
>DATILZ010000057.1:0-4658 GCA_035475995.1 Hanamia sp.
GTATTAAAATCATATCCTAAATATTTACAGATCTTCAAAACAATATCAGACATTTCATTTATTTTTTGCTGATCGGGTTTGAAATCTGCAGCATAACGAAGATGATGTGGATTGCGCGGTTCATAAGGCATGATACGGATATCCCTTCCGCCAATACAATAACACCGGTAATATTCATCAAAGATGATTTCTTCCTGCAACATCATTACCAGTTCACCGGTTTCTCCATGCTTGGTAAAGAAATCATCAATGCCAGTTACTTTATATACACTTTTCCAGCCACCACCTGCATGAGGTTTCATGTAGGCAGGAAAACCGATATAGTTAAAAATGCTATCCCAATCTAATGGATAAGTAAGATTTGAAAACGATTGATCTGTAGTTTCGGGAGGCAATGCGCTTGAAGGAATAAGTACCGTTTTAGGAACCTGCACATCAATTTTTGTCATCAGGCAATTATTAAAAAACTTCTCATCGGCACTCCACCAAAATGGGTTATTGATTACTGCAGTTCCGTTCAAAGCTGCATTTTTCAGAAAGGCACGATAAAAAGGCACATCCTGTGAAATGCGGTCTATGATCACATCGTAGCCACTTGGTTCTCCCTGCATCACTTTATCAATAAGTACCGGCTCAGCAATGATGCCGCCGATATTTTTATGATTTACACGCTCAATAAATGCTTCAGGAAAACTCCTTTCTTTACCAAACATGATTCCGATTTTTTTCATAATGTTTTTTGATTTAATGAAATGATGAAGGAGATGATTGCCGGAATTGAAAATATTCTGTTATTGCTAATCTAACAAATTTACTTTTTGAGGATAAAAAAACCCTACTGATTTCTTTGAATCTGTAAGGTTTGAAGAAAAAAAGTTTTGTAAAATATATTATCGTTCTACCAGTTTGAAAAAGCGGCTCTCTTTTCCGCCTGCCGTTTCATCCTGGTAGAGAAATGCAAGCTTGCGATCCTGGAAAATTTTGTACCATTCATCCCATGAGATGTCTTCGAGGGTATCTTCTCCGGAATATCCCGGAAAATTTATTCGGATAATTCCATCATCCTTCCCTCCCACTCCTTTTACTTTTGTAGGCTTTCCATCACGTTCTTCGGCCCATTTTTTAATTACATTCAGATCGGTTGTAGTTTTTGAAGTTGACATAAGTTTTTATTTAAAAGTTTATCAAACTTTGTGCTAAAAAGTATGCGCACTGAAAATGGGATGTATTCGTGCAGTTTTATCTGGCACAATATTTTAGTTGTTTTGTAAAAAACAAGCATGAAAACCAGGAATGTCTTTCTTGCCGCTGCCTCTGGCACTGCAGCAATGACCGTGTTCAGTTATTTGATATCACGCAAAAAAAATAAAGATTTCAGGGAACCACGATTATTGGGGAAAATGGTTTACAGAGCTATGCCTGAAATAAAAAAGCCGGAAGCAAAAGTAATAGGATGGATTTTGCACTGCACGACAGGTCTCACTTTTGCAATCATTTATAAATTTCTTTTACAAGATACAAAGCTTAAATCCAATGTGCCGGATGGCATTGCATTGGGACTTGCAAATGGCCTCGTTGCCGTAGGTATCTGGAAAGCCACTTTCAGCCTTCATCCTGATCCCCCACAAATACATTTTAATGATTTCTATATGCATTTGATCCTTGCCCACGTCGTATTTTCTACCACTACTCTGTGCACATTAAATGATGATAAATAGTATCAAGTTGGATGTGGAACGTTGCAAACTGACTTAAACATTGAACTTTCAATAATTTTCGTTTAGAATTTTCTATTTTTGAAATCCTATGCAAAATGAAAGCTTAACTGGTTCATCTACCAAAACTCATATACTTGATTCTACATTTTTAAAAAGAGAAGTAATTGTTGATCTTTATTTTCCTTCAGAAAAAAACGATTTGAACGAATGTGAACTTTTATTGATCAATGACGGCCAGGACCTGGTGTCTATGGATTTTGAAAATATTTTAAAAGAACTTTCAGGAAAAATTAGCCCTTTACTATGTGTTGGAATTCATTGCGGGCCAGACAGAAGGAATGAATATGGAACTGCAAATGTTTTAAATGAAAATGGCCTGGGAGCAAAAGCATCATTATACACTCGTTTCGTTCTGGAAGAATTACTTCCATTTATCAGAAAAGAATACAAAATCTCTTCTTTCAGACAAAAGTCGTTTTGCGGGTTTTCACTCGGCGGATTAAGCGCCTTGGATATTGTATGGAATCATGCGAATGAATTTTCAAAAGTGGGTGCATTTAGCCCATCGCTATGGTGGCGCACAGTTTCACAGGATCATCCGGATTTCTGTGAAGAAAAGCACCGGGTCATGCATAATGAAATTAGGAATGGGAGGTATTATCCGTGGTTGAAATTCTTTTTTGAAACCGGTAGTTTGGATGAAACCGCAGACAGGAATAACAATGGGGTTATTGATTCAATTGATGATACTCTGGCATTGATAACCGAACTTGAAAAAAAAGGATATAACCGGGAAACGGATATTTTTTATTTAGAGCTCAAAGATGGCAAACATGATGTAAGCACCTGGGCACGGGCCTTTCCGCAGTTTTTAGAATGGGGTTGGGGGAAGGTTGAAAGTTGAAGATTGATGGTTGTCCGAAGGACGCCTTTGGGGAAGGTTGAAAGCGAAATCCAAACTATCGCATTAGCTCATTTTCAAATTTGCATTATATTGGTGTTGCTGCAAAAGCTGGCTCAACAGATTGTCTGATGTTTTTTCATTTCCAATCAGATCGCTCAATTGTATTTTATCCAGCAACTGATCAATGGAGAACTGGATCATCTGCCATAACGAACGAACGGAGCAATCCACCGAATTGGTACAAAGCCTGCTGGCTCCTGTAAAATCGCTGCAAAAATCTTTTGTGTATAAAGAACCGCCAAGTGTTTTCAGAACTTTGTTGATATTAATTTCTGTTGCCGGTTTTGCTAAAATATATCCGCCGATATTTCCTGGTGTACTATTAATAAATCCTGCCTGGCGCAATATGCGCGTTAGTTTGGCAACATAAGCAGGGGACAAACCTTCGGCAACGCTTAACGCCTGGATGCTCATACTTTCTTCGTCATGGCAACGTGCAATGCGCAGCAATATCCGCAAACCGTATTCTTCCTGGGATGTGATCTTCATGATGAATTAATTTTTATGCTGAATGCAAAAAGCAGAAAGCAACTTTGAACTATGAACTTTAAACTACGAACTAAAAACTACAACGCTGAATACAAAAAGCAGGAAGCAACTTTGAACTTTAAGCTACGAACTACAAACTATAAACTACATAAAACCGAGCTCCAACATCGCCACTTCGCTCATCATACTTCTGTCCCATGGTGGATCCCACACTACAGAAACATGTACATCGTTCACACCGGCAATCGCTCTTACTTTATCTTCTACTTCTACCGGCAATTCCTGTGCGGATGGGCAGCTTGGTGCTGTTAGTGTCATTACGATCTGCACATTGTTGATCGGCAGAATTTCGACTTCATAAATCAACCCCAATTCATAAATATCAACAGGAATCTCAGGATCATAAACTTCATGCAATGCTGCAATCACCTGTTCTTTTAATTCTTCTGTTTCCATAATTTTTTTATTTATGCGGCATCGGCCGATTTATAAGCCAACGCGTAATTTTTAATTTGCTTTACCATAGAAAGCAAGCCATTGGAGCGGGTTTGAGCCAAATGCGTCATCATCCCAATATCTTTAATAAAATCCAGTTTCGCATTTAAAATCTCATCAGGTTTATGTCCTGATAAAACTTTGATCAACATGCTGATCAGCCCTTTTACAATCATCGCATCACTCTCCGCTTTATAAAAAACCTTTCCGTCTTTGTAATCAGAAATGAGCCAAACAGTGGATTGGCAGCCTTTGATGATATTCTCTTCCACTTTATATTTCTCGTCCAGCGGCTCTAATTTTTTGCCGAGATCAATGATATATTCATACTTCTCTTCCCACGTATCAAACAATGAAAATTCATCCGTTATCTCTTCTTCTCTTTCTTTTATTGTTAGGTTTTCATTCATTTACAAAAGCATTTTTATAGATTTTTGAATCCCTGAAATCAACCGGTCCACTTCTTCTTTTGAATTATACATTGCAAAAGATGCACGCACTGTGCCCGGGATCTGAAATCGTTCCATCAGTGGCTGAGTGCAGTGGTGGCCGGTTCTCACAGCAATTCCCTGGTTGTCCAGCAATACGCCTACATCCTGTGGATGAATGCCTTTTATGATAAATGAAATAACACTTACTTTATTTTTTGCATTGCCGATGATACGCAGGCCGGGAATGGATTTCATCTGCTCTGTTGCATATTTCAACAAATTATTTTCATGATTCCTGATCAACTGTTTTCCGGTTTCCGTGATAAAATCCAAAGCGACTTTTAACGCAATGGTATCTGCGATGTTGGGGGTACCTGCTTCATATTTGTAAGGCAAATTTGCATAAGTCGTTTTTGCAAAAGATACTTCTTTGATCATTTCGCCACCGGAAGAAATCTTTATAGGGCAAGAAAAATCAGAGATAAAAAGGCTTTGGAAGTCGCAAAGTTTGTTGGACTTACTGAAAGTGCCTATACTAAATACGAGAGAGGAGAAAGCAAA
>DATILZ010000058.1:0-4074 GCA_035475995.1 Hanamia sp.
ATATTAAAATAACGAAAACCCAAAACAGGAATATTATAAACTTTTGAAAACACATCGGCATACAATTCATCGGCTCTTTTGCTTACTGCATAAGGCGATAAGCAATTACCAATCCTATCTTCTTTTTTTGGCAATGTCGGTTCATCTCCATAAACAGAAGAAGAGGAGGCGTATACAAATTGCTTTACATTATTTTCAACAGCAGCTTTCAAAATATTTACAAAACAACCAACATTTACATCATTGGTATTTGAAGGATCTTTTATGGAACGAGGCACCGATCCTAACGCTGCCTGGTGGCTTACATAATCAATTCCTTCAGAAGATTTTCTGCAAAAGTCTAAATTTCTGATATCTCCTTCCAGAAATTCAAAACCGTTGTAAGCCCTTAATACATCAAGATTTGATTGAAATCCATTAGCAAAATTATCAATTACTCTAACTTTTCGTGCACCATTTTTCAACAAATATTCTGCGATATGACTTCCTATAAAACCGGCGCCACCAGTAACTAAAAACGAAAGACTACTTAAATCCTGATCATGAAATTTATTTTCCAATTTGTTTAATTTTTAAAGGCTCCAGTAATTACGGCTTGAAATTTTTCCGCGATAAATTCCTTTTAAATCAGCAACCATTCCATGCGATTTTGTAATACTTGCAAATGAATCATCGTTCATGCTTAAATAGGCGGTATGAGGCACAGTAACGATTACTGCATCATAATCGTTAGCAAGATCAGGTGTTAATTCAAAATCATATTCATGTTTTAATTCCTTACTATCGGCATAAGGATCTGTAACATGAACATTTAAGGAATAAGATTTTAATTCATTAATAATATCTGCAACTTTTGAGTTGCGAATATCGCTTACGTTTTCTTTGAAAGTGGCGCCCATTACCAAAACTTTTGCTTCTTTTACATTTCCATTTGCCTTAATAATGTGCATTAAAACTTTTTTAGCAACATAACCTGCCATACCATCATTGATAGAACGGCCGGCAAGAATTACCTGTGAATCGTAGCCGAGCTTTTGCGATTTGTAAGTAAGATAATATGGATCAACACCAATACAGTGGCCGCCTACAAGGCCCGGCTGAAATTTCAAAAAGTTCCATTTTGTACCAGCTGCTGCCAACACTTCAAAGGTATTGATGCCCATTTTATCAAAAATAATAGAGAGTTCATTCATCAAAGCGATGTTCAAATCTCTTTGAGTATTTTCAATAATCTTTGCTGCTTCTGCTACTTTTATAGATGATGCCTGATGAACGCCGGCTTTCACAACTAACTCATAAACTTTAGCAATTGTTTCAAGGCTTTCCTCATCACAACCACTCACCACTTTGATGATACTTGATAAGGTATGTTCTTTATCTCCCGGATTTATTCTTTCCGGCGAATAACCCAATTTAAAATCATCACACACTTTCAAACCAGACAATTTTTCGATTACCGGAAGGCAATCTTCTTCAGTACAGCCAGGATATACGGTACTTTCAAAAACTACATAATCCCCTTTCTTCAAAACTTTTCCAATGGTTTCACTTGCCTTAATGACAGGAATTAAATTGGGAACATTGTATTCATCCACGGGCGTAGGTACTGCAACGATAAAGAAATTGGCTTCGCGAAGCTTGTCAAGACTATTGGTAAATTCAATATCACAATTTGCAAATGCAGATGATTCCAATTCATTGCTTGGATCGATTGCATTCTCCATTAATTTGATCCTGTCTGCATTAATATCAAAACCAATTACCGAAATTTTCTTTGCAAATTCCAATGCAATTGGCAACCCTACATAACCAAGTCCTATTACTGCAAGCTTCTTTTTTTTATCGATTAATTCCTGGTACATTTATTTTAATTTTTAAGAGTATAAATTCAAATTTGCATAAAGAGATTTCAATATCAGTAAACAAACAAATAATTGGATATTGTATTTCATAAGAACCTTTAACCCTGAACGATTATCTTTTACTTTGAAACTCCTTTGGTAATTTATACCAATCTTCTTCAGGCAATGATTTAAAATAATCATAAGTTATTTTCAATCCTTCAGCACGCTGCACCTTTGGCTCCCAGTTTAGCAGTTCTTTTGCTCTGGTAATATCCGGTTGTCTTTGCTTCGGATCATCCTGTGGTAAAGGTTTATACACAATCTTTTGTTTAGTGCCTGTAAGTCTAATCACCTCTTCAGCAAAATCTTTTAGTGTAATCTGATCGGGATTTCCAACATTTACCGGTTTGGAATAATCGCTCATCAACAAGCGATAAATTCCTTCAATCAAATCATCTACATAGCAAAAACTTCTCGTCTGGCTGCCATCGCCAAAAACCGTCAAATCCTCACCACGCAACGCCTGGCCAATGAAAGCAGGCAATGCTCTTCCGTCATTCAGTCTCATTCTCGGGCCATAAGTATTAAAGATCCTAACAATTCTTGTTTCCAATCCATGAAAAGTATGGTAGGCGGTTGTGATTGCTTCCTGGAAACGCTTTGCTTCATCATAAACCCCGCGAGGGCCGATTGGATTTACATTGCCCCAATAATCTTCTGTTTGAGGATGCACCAAAGGATCGCCGTAAACTTCACTGGTTGACGCAACCAGAATTCTTGCTTTTTTTGCAAGTGCCAGGCCGAGGCAATTATGCGTTCCCAGTGAACCAACTTTTAATGTCTGGATTGGAATTTTTAAATAATCAATCGGGCTTGCAGGCGATGCGAAATGTAAAATATAATCAAGTTTTCCGGGAACATGAATAAATTTAGAAACATCACAATGGTAAAATTCAAAATTTTCCAGTTTAAAAAGATGCTGGATATTTTTCAAATCACCGGTGATTAAATTATCCATGCCAATTACATGCATTCCTTCTTTAATAAAACGATCGCAAAGATGTGAACCTAAAAATCCGGCTGCTCCGGTGATGAGAATTCTTTTGTTGGGCATTTAATTATTTAATTATTCTATTATTGAATTATTGAATTATTCCATTATTGAATTATTGAAGAATTATCGAGTAAACGAAGAAATAAATGATTTTCACATTTTCTTCATTTTCACATTTTCACATTTTCACCTTTAATCACTCTCCTTCCCACACTTTCATAATGAAATCCGCATTCTTCCATCTGGTATAATTCAAAAAGATTTCTGCCATCAAAAATAACCGGGTTCTTTAAAAGTGTTTTTATTTTATTGAAATCAGGCGTTCTGAATTCGCTCCATTCCGTTGCTATTAATAAGGCATCTGCATCTTCTAAGGCTGCATATTGATTATCTGCGTAACTGATTTTATCACCTAATTCCCTTTTTACGTTCGCCATTGCTTCCGGGTCGTAAGCCAAAACTGTTGCGCCTTCAAAAAGAAGCTCTTTTATAAGTCTTAATGCCGGAGCTTCGCGGATATCATCAGTATTTGGCTTAAAAGCTAATCCCCATAATGCAATCTTTTTCCCTTTCAGTTTATTTTTAAAATAGGATTTAATTTTGGGTAAAAGATGAACTTTTTGATTCTCATTCACCTGCATTACAGCTTCCAGAATTTTGAATTCATAATCAGCTTTGTGCGATGATTTGGATAATGCCTGCACATCTTTTGGAAAACAACTTCCGCCATAGCCAATTCCCGGAAATAAAAATCTGCGCCCGATTCTATCATCACTTCCCATTCCTTTGCGCACCATATCCACATCCGCTCCAAGCCTTTCGCATAGCTGGGCAATTTCATTCATGAAAGAGATTTTTGTAGCCAAAAAAGAATTGGCTGCGTATTTTGTAAGTTCTGCAGAACGCTCATCCATAAAAATTACCGGATTTCCCTGGCGTACAAAAGGCGCATATAATTCTCCTAAAATCTTTTTTGCTTTTGAAGAAGAAGTACCAATCACCACACGATCCGGCTTCATGAAATCATCCACAGCAACACCTTCACGAAGAAATTCCGGATTGCTTACCACATCAAGCAATTTTTCAGGATTTTCAGCTCCGGCTTTCTCAGCACTTTTCAAAATTATTTGATTCACTTTATCCGCCGTTCCTACAGGGACGGTGCTTTTATCAATG
>DATILZ010000059.1:0-6550 GCA_035475995.1 Hanamia sp.
CATTGCTTTTACTTTTTATCATCAGCTAATTCAAGATAGTTATGAAGCCTTTGTCTTATTGAACTTGTTGTCATAATTCTGGTTTTAACAAATTTATCAATTCTTTTTGAAATGTTGCATAGAGATGTGTTTCCAATTAGCACATCTGCACATTAGCAAAAATTAACCTAATTCTCCTCTAAATTCTCCTTTACAGAAACTTTCAAAATCCCACGTTTGCTGTCTTTGATAAACTGAAGAATTTCTCTTTTCTCTTCAGATTCCGGTAGTTCTTTTTCGATAATTTGAGTGGCCTGTGTGATATTTAATCCGCGCAAATAAATGTTGCGGTAAATTTCGGAAATGCCATTTATTTTTTCTGAAGTAAATCCGCGGCGTTGCAATCCGACAGAATTAACACCTGCATAAGACAATGGCGAACGTCCGGCTTTAATAAAAGGTGGAATATCTTTTATGATTTCCGTTCCGCCTGCAATATAAGTATGAGCGCCGATTTTGGAAAACTGGATTGCGGCAGCCATTCCGCCAATAATCGCATGGTCTCCTATTTCCACGTGGCCGGCAAGCTGTACCGAATTGGCAATAATTACATAGTCGCCGATGATACAATCATGGGCAATATGAGAATAAGCCATTAGCAAACAACTGCTTCCTATTACCGTTTTCCACTTATCTTTTGTGCCGCGGTTGATTGTTACACATTCTCTTATAGTGGTATTATCGCCAATTTGTACGATCGTGTCTTCTCCGTTAAATTTCAAATCCTGGGGAATGGCGCCGATTACAGCTCCGGGAAAAATTTTACAGCTTTTTCCGATTACGACTTTCTTCATTATGACGGCTCCCGACATAATGTGTGAGCCGTCGCCAATCTCTACATCATCTTCAATCACGGCAAAAGGGTCGACAGTAACATCCTTTCCTAATCGGGCGTTCGGGTGGATATGTGCAAGGGGGCTTATCATATTTTTAGTTAGGACGTTTAACAATTTGGGCAACCAAAACCGCTTCTGTTACTACTTTATCTCCAACATACACGGTTCCTTTCATTTCGCAGATGCCACGCCTGATGGGGTGCAATAGTTCCATTTTCAAAATGAGCGTATCGCCCGGAACTACTTTTTGTTTGAATTTACAGTTATCTATTTTGAGAAAATACGTATCATATTTTTCTTTCGAATTCTGTGGAATCGCAATGAATCCGCCTGTTTGTGCAAGAGCTTCCGCTAATAAAACTCCAGGCATTACAGAATTACCGGGAAAATGCCCCTGGAAAAAAGGCTCGTTATATGTTACATTTTTTATTGCTACCACACGCGTTTCAGTTAGCTCAATTATTTTATCAACCAATAAAAAAGGATATCGGTGAGGCAACGTTCTCTCAATATCCTGTATATCTAATATCGGAGGAATATTTGGGTCGTATTTTGGAATTTCCTGCCGGTGCTTATATTTCTTTATATGTTCTTTTATTTTTTTAGCAAACTTAATGTTCGAAGAATGGCCGGGCCTGTTTGCAATAATGTGTGCTTTAAAAGGATATCCAACCAAAGCCAAATCTCCCACTACATCCAATAGTTTGTGTCGCGCAGGTTCATTCGGAAAACGGAGCGTAAGATTATTTAGTATTCCTGCTTCACTCACTTTTACATCATCTTTATGAAAAACTTTAGAGATCCTTTTTACCTGTTCATCATCTACCGGCTTATCGACTACGACGATAGCATTATTAATATCTCCACCTTTTATCAAATCATTTGCAATCAACTGTTCCAGCTCATGAAAAAAACAAAAAGTGCGGCTTGGGGCAATGTCATTTTTAAAATTACTGATGTTGCTCAGATCAGCATGTTGTGTTCCAAGGATCGGGGAATTAAAGTCTATGAGCGCATTGATTCGATAGCCATTATAAGGCAAAGCAACCATTTCTACCTTCTTCGCTTCATCTACAAAAGAAATATTATGGTGTATCGTGTAATAAATTTTTTCAGCATTTTCTTTTTGAATACCTGCTTTTGAAAGATGTTCAATAAAAACCTCTGCACTTCCGTCCAGAATCGGAACCTCTTCTCCGTTTATTTCAATGAGTGCATTATCAATCTGCATCCCAGTCAAAGCAGCCATCAAATGTTCTATAGTACCAACCCTTGCACCATTCGCTTCAATCGTGGTACTGCGGTTCGTTTCAATTACATTATCTACATCCGCCTTTACCACTGGTTTTCCCGGAAGGTCAACGCGCTGAAAGTTTATGCCGGTATTTGGTTCCGCAGGTTTTATGCAAATGGTAACGGATTGGCCGGTATGGATTCCGGCTCCTGAAATTGTAACAGCTTCTTTTAAGGTATGTTGAAAATTTTTTTCTTTAGAATTAAAAGGTTGCTCCATGGGCACGAAAGTATGAAAAGTAATTCTTTAAATTGTGCAGGCAGCTTTGGAAAATAAAATTTTTTAATAAAGATTAGGAAAAGCAGTTATTTATCATTCTACCACCTTTTCTTTTTTTAATTGTTCTAGCGTCTGTTCCAGTTGTTTAATTCTTTTTTCTAATTCCGGTAAATTCCTGCTCAGTATCTGGCTGCGAAGCGCATGTCCATAATCATAAGCCGGAGAACCGGTTACAGCGGTATTCGGTATTTTTATTGATTTGGCAACGCCGCTCTGAGCATTTATTTTTGTTCCGTCAGCAATGAGAATATGGCCCACAATTCCTGCCTGTCCGCCAATCATCACATTGTTACCAATTTTTGTGCTTCCGCTTACTCCCGATTGTGCAGCAATTACGGTATTCATTCCTATTTCTACATTGTGTGCTATCTGTATCAGATTATCCAGTTTTGCACCGGATTTTATAATGGTAGAGCCGAGCGTTGAGCGGTCAATTGTAGTGTTGGCACCTATTTCCACATTATTTTCGACTACCACATTTCCTATCTGCGGTATTTTTTTAAAACTTCCATCTGCCTGGGGTGCATATCCGAATCCATCACCGCCAATCACACATCCGGCATGAATACAAACACTTTTTCCAATTATACAATCATGGTGAATTTTTACACCGGGGTACAAAATGCTGTCATCGCCCACAGTTACATTATCGCCCAGATAAACCTGTGGGTAAAGCTTTACATTATTTCCGATTTTTACATTATTTCCGAGGTAGGCAAAAGCGCCGACGAACACGTTTTCTCCGATTTTTGCAGATGGAGCAACAAAAGAAGGTTGTTGTATTCCGGTAAGATTTGCTCTTGCCATTTCTGAATAAGCTGTTAAAATGACCGCAAAGGAAGAATAGGCATCCGGCACGCGGATCAGTGTTGCATTTATTTTTTTCTCTATTTCTAAAGAAGTATTAATAATAATGACGGAAGCCTTTGTAGTGTATAAAAATTCCTCATATTTCGGATTTGCCAGAAAGGCAAGCTGCCCTTCGGTAGCTTCCTCTAGTTTGCCAAAAGAAGAAACTGCAACATCAGGATCTCCTTCTATATTGCCCTTTATTAATTCAGCGATTTGTTTTGCTGTAAACTGCATTTGCCTTTCAATATTTTTAAAAAAATTAAAATTAAACTATAATGTGATTTCCAAATTGATAAAACAAATGTAAAATTTTTTTACCGTGCCAAACAGACTTTGATTTATCAGTGCATTATCTACTTCAGAAATATCTTTTACCGCACCATCTTTAAATAAAATATGAATGTGTTCTGTTTTATTGTTATAGGTTTTTATTTCACTTTCGCCCGTAAAAACCAGGTATCTTGCCTCCTCTTTATTTATTGCAAGATATTCCATTGCTACCTTTGTTTTTTCTTCTATAAATTTAGGAGGAATTTCGTGTGCAGAATATTTTACTTTCAATAAGTGACGATTGATCAGACCTTTGCAAAGAACAGATAATATTTTATCAGGATGATGTATCCATGATTTAATAGAAAATAAAATATCATAATCATCCAGAGCACAAAAATCATCTAAATGATTCTCAATTTTTTCACTTTCATATTTTTCATTTAAAAAAATATTAAAAACTGCAGATGGCGACTCAGCTTTGATTTCACGCGCCCGTTCAATAATTTTTACCAGCATTTTTTCGGCGCACAAAACTGTTTTATGCAGATAAACCTGCCAGTACATAAACCGACGCGAAACCAAAAATTTTTCGATAGAATGGATGCCTTTTTCTTCTACCATTAATTCACCATTATGTACCGTCAGCATTTTGATAATGCGGTCATATCCAATCACTCCTTCTGTAACTCCTGTAAAAAAACTATCACGAATGAGATAATCCATGCGGTCCACATCCAACTGCCCGCTAATCAATTGATGAAGGAATTTTTTTGGGTAAATGTTGGTGAAAATATCAATCGCCGTTTGCATTTTTCCATCCAATTCTTCATTCATTTTTTTCATCAGCAACAAGGAAATTTTTTCGTGGCTCACATTTTTTATCAAAGTATTTTCCAAGGCATGCGAAAAAGGTCCATGACCGATATCGTGTAAAAGAACCGCAATTTTTGCAGCCTGTTCCTCTGCAAAAGAAATATCAATGCCTTTACTTTTTAATTCATGAAGCGCATTACACATCAAATGATAAGCGCCAAGAGAATGATGAAGCCGTGAATGTACAGCACCGGGATATACCAGCTGTGCCATCGCCATTTGATGAATACGCCGCAGCCTTTGATAATATGGATGGGAAATAATATGATAAATCAGTTCGTCATCTATAGTAATAAAACCATAAACCGGATCATTGATTATTTTTCTGAATGCCATTCTTTGGAATTGTTAAAAAGATTTTGAACCAGTGCAAAGATAATTTTTGGGAAGGGAATAATTTACATTTGTAAGCAATGTGATTTTTCGAATTAAATGAAATGACATTGTGGTTGGTAAGGATACCAGCCACTGCAGTCCACGGTTGCCACACGGTTCGTGTCTTCACAAACCGGTCATTTAAAGTGTATTTAAAAAATATTTACGATTAATAAAAACGACAGATGAATACAGCAAAAATTTTATGGATAGATGATGAAATGGAAAGTTTAAAATCCCAGATAATGTTTTTGGAACATAAAGGATATGACGTAAAATCGCTTAGCAACGGGCATGACGCGATTGATTACGTAAAGGACAACATTGTAGATGTTGTGCTTCTGGACGAAAGCATGCCGGGAATAACCGGCCTCGAAACTTTACAGAAAATCAAAGAAATTAATTCACAAATTCCGATTGTTTTAATTACTAAAAATGAAACCGAAAACCTGATGGATGAAGCTATCGGTTCGCAAATAACCGATTATTTAATAAAACCGGTAAACCCAAACCAAGTATGGCTTTCATTAAAAAAGATCATAGACAATAAAAGACTGGTGGCCGAAAAAACCACCTTTGCTTATCAGCAACAATTCCGCGATTTATTCATGGCGCTCAATGACAATCCTGATTACAATGGATGGATGGAGATTTATAAAAAGCTAGTGTATTGGGAACTGGAAATGAAAAAAAGCGACAGCCCTGAAATGCGCGAAATTTTCCAATCGCAAAAGGCAGAAGCCAACCTTGAGTTCTTTAAATTTATTTCAAAAAACTATTCCAAATGGGTCACCAATCCCGCTGCTGATACGCCAATCATGAGCAATTCACTTATGAAATTTAAAGTGTTTCCACATGTAGAAAAAGGCACTCCTACTTTTTTTATTTTAATAGATAATTTGCGGTTCGACCAATGGAAAGCAATTCAACCATTGTTTGCAGAAAATTTTAGAATCCAGGAAGAAGAAACTTTTTATTCTTTATTGCCTACGGCCACTCAATACAGCCGTAATGCAATTTTTGCAGGAATGCTTCCGATAGAAATTGAAAAACAATTTCCGATAGAATGGAAAAATGACGACGAAGAAGGTGGTAAAAATTTATTTGAGGAGCAATTTTTTAAAGCACAGTTAAAAAAGCTGCGCAAAGAAGATCTGAGATATTCCTACACTAAAATTACCAATCACCAGGATGCACAAAAACTGGTTGATAACATCCATAATTTTTTAAGCAATGATATTAACGTTATCGTTTACAATTTTGTAGATATGCTGAGCCATGCAAGAACAGAAATGGAAGTATTGAAAGAACTTGCGGCAGATGAAGTAAGTTACAGAAGCCTTACTGCATCGTGGTTTGAGCATTCACCGCTGCATCAGGCATTAAAGAAAATCGCTGATAAAAAAATAAACCTGATTGTAGCAACTGACCATGGAAGCGTACGCGTAAATTCACCACAAAAAGTTGTTGGCGACAAACAAACAACTGCTAATCTCCGATATAAACACGGCCGCAATCTCAATTATGAGCCAAAAGAAGTGCTGGCATTTCGTGACCCGCGACAGGCAGGCTTACCGGTTCCAAATGTAAATTCTTCATTCATTTTTGCAAAGCAGGATGGATATTTATGCTACCCGAATAATTACAATCATTTTGCAAATTACTACCGCAATACCTTTCAACATGGTGGCGTAAGTCTTGAGGAAATGATTATTCCCGTTATAAGAAT
>DATILZ010000060.1:0-7094 GCA_035475995.1 Hanamia sp.
CCTGATTCTATTTATCAGAAATATTTTTATCATTAATCTTTCCTGAGGAAATTATAATAATCGGAGGTAATTTCCGTCATTAACGGCCTGTAAAAATTCCAGAAAAAATTTCGCCGGTTATTGATGTCATCGGAATGATAAAATAAACGGTTCAGCACACCAATCCCTTTGAAATAAGAAGTGGTTATAGAAATGGGATTGTCACAAAAATTTCCAGAAAAATAATAAAAACGGTAATCAGAATTTTTATGCATCAGTATTGCAGGAAAGCGCTGAGGAAGATTAGCTTTCTTCAATATTTGTTTGCCAGCTGCATTGGTTTTTAGATTAAATTCTGCAATTGATTGATTTACTAAAGTATCATATTGCATAATATCAAACCAAAAAGGATATGGGGTTTGCGCCGGAATATGGTAATTTTTTTGCCCGGAATTATTAACCACAATCAATGGCAAAGCCGATAATAAATCAGTTCCTTCTTCTAAAATAATTATTTTATTCTCTGTATTTACAAACACAATTCCGGCATTATGAAATGGCCATTTCCCATTATTATCTTTCTTATAGCCGTTTACAATCCATCCAGGTAATTCACGATTTTTTAATGTATCGAGCGAAGAAAAATAACAACCTGTCCAGCCAGTCCATTTCAATGCAAAAAGATTTTCAAAATCAGTGCGGTTTTTTTCAGAAGTTGGAGAACCAATGGTATTGAATTCCGAAATAATCAGCTTGCCTTTTTCCTTCATTTTTTGTAACAATTGAATATCCTGCTCGCTCATGCCGCCATAAATCATTCCTTCAGTTTCTTCTTTTTTATACCAGTCATTTTTATACACTCCATACGTGTCTGTAAAATAAACCATATCCGCATCGTTACTCAGTTTCTCAAGCATTTCACCAGAAAATCTTTCCAATCCTTTCAGACGGAATTTTTCATCCTTCAATGGAAAAAATCCAAAATAATCATTAGAATTTTTATAAAGAGCGGTTTTTGTTTTTGTGAAATGTTGATTATTCAGAACCCAGGTAAATGAAGCATGTTGCTCTCCGTTTGGCATTTCTGTTTTGTCAACAATTATCGCAATCATTTTCTTTTTTGGCGTAAGAAACCAGGCAAACCAAAGCCATAAAGGCAGCAAAATAACCGCAATTAAACTTCCGATAATGATTGCTTTTTTTGTCATCATTAAAACCTTCTTTGATAGCCGATACTAAAGAGATATTCATTGCCTGTTACCTTTGGCAAATATTCCTGTTGCATGAGGGAGAAACTTAATAGAATACTATTAACTGTTTTAAAAGTATTACGATAATCAGCAGAAATGCGGTAAGATTTAAGTTTGTATAAACTAGCAAGTTGAATATTATTCACTGTTTCATCAGGTGAAATTCCGGTGCCTAAAACAAACCCGATATAATTAGTTTCCTTAAAATAATATCGCGTGGTAAGGCTGTATGAATTTGAGATAGATTCATTTCCGGGAGTAACGTATGTTCTTAAATTAAACCAATAATTTTTAAAATATTTTCCGACTGATGCTGTATAAATCCAGGTAGCATCATTAAAATAAAGATAGCGGAAACCGGCTTCTGCTTCAAAGCTTTTTGGAAGATTTGCATACAATGAAAAACCGCTGCGGTATTGAGGAAAAACACCACTTTTGTCAGAAATCCCTGCGTTCACATAACTGTAAAAGGTTTTTGAAATTCGCGGATAAGCATCAGCTTCAAATTGAAGCGCATTCGTTTTAAACCGGTTTGCATAATTGACACGTGCGATAAATGAACCGGCTTTTGTACTTCTTGAATAATCCAGGCTTACTATGTGCCACGGATTGTCAAATTGTTTGTCAAAAGTTGCAAAATCATAATTGATGCTTATTTTATTTTTTGCACTTTTATCTTTTATTTTTTCTAAAAGAGAACGCGCTTCTGCATTTTTGGAATCTGTTTTTAATAAAGTTGCCAAATCAGCATTTGCTTCTTTGTATCTTTTTAATTCGATTAAATTTTTCGCTTTTTTAAGCATCAGTACTTTTGATTGCGGATGGAATTCAAGAGCATTTTGACAAATCAATAAAGATTTTCCGGGTTCATTATTCCAATATTCCAGGTCTGCGTATGCGGAAGAAGCATCTTCGTTTTCGGGTTGCTGATTTAATACTTTCTCAAAACATTGGCGTGCACTGTCAGCTTTATTCCACCAGGTATAAACGCGCCCTAAAAAAATCGTGACGTCAGCATATTCGGGACTTATTGCTAATGCTTTTTTGCTTAATTCAGTGGCTAAAATGTAATCTTTGTTTTCAAATGCTGCTGTCCTGGCCTGTTGAAAAAGCTCATCCGATGAAAGCTTTTCTTGTGCCGAAAGTTTGAATGGATTTATTAAAGAGCCGAACAGTAAAATGATAAATAAGTGCTTTTTGTAATTCATGAATCGAATGAATTCAGTTTAGGAAAGGGATAGGAAATTTGAGTCACGTTCAATTGAAATTATTTTAAATTTCAGGCTTTCTAATAACGTAATAATACTTTTGCATATTGCAGCTAAATTATTAAAATGAAAATATTTTTCTGGTCTGTCGGAAAGGCGCATGATTCTTATGTAAAAGAAGGAATTGAAATTTTTACCAAACGTATTTCCCATTATTATCCAGTAGAATGGAAGATTTTCCCAACGGCAAAAAATGCTGTCAATCTTTCTGAAGAAGAAATAAAAAAAGCTGAAGGAATTTCAATTATAAATGCTTTGCAAAATGATGATGTGCTGGTTGCGTTAGATGAAAATGGAAAGCAATGGAACTCCATTGAACTTGCAAATTATATTCAACAAAAAGCAAATGAAAGTTCGAAGAATATTATTTTTCTAATCGGTGGAGCGTATGGAATCCATGAAAGCATTTTAAAGAAATGCCATTTCAAATGGAGTTTATCAAAATTGGTTTTCCCACATCAATTGGTGCGCCTGATTCTTGCTGAGCAAATTTATCGTGCCTGCACTATTATCAGAAATGAAAAATACCATCATTCTTAGTTTTTGTACCGAATTTAAATCGCCGAAACTATTGTTTTGTCGTATAATACCATCTAATCCCGCATACGCGGGACGAATAGTCTTCGACTATTTGTAAATGAAGATGGTATTATGTAGGTTTGATGCTCTTAAAAAATAAAAATGTCTGTTACCCTTATCATTATTATCATCACTGTACTGATTTCAATTTTCGCATTCACCTCTCACAAAGTAATGGATGACCTCATTTTTTATCCAAGCGCTATTACTCAAAAAAATCAGTATTACCGGTTCATAACTTATGGTTTTATTCATGCAGATATCTCGCATTTATTTTTCAATATGTATGCCTTTTATCTTTTTGGTGGCGTATGTGAAAATTCATTTATAAACATCTTTGGAAACGCCGGAAAAACATTTTATGTGCTGATGTATTTTCTTTCACTGATTGCATGTGTAATTCCGGATTTTTTGAAATACAACAGGAATCCGGATTACAGAAGCCTCGGTGCTTCAGGAGCCGTATCAGCAGTCGTTTTCACTTATATTTTGTTCAATCCAATGCAGGGAATCGGTTTGTTATTTATCCCTGTTTTTATTCCCGGATTTTTATTTGGAATATTATTTTTAGTTGTTTCTTATTTTTTAGGGAAAAAAGGCGGCTCCCGGGTTAATCATTCCGCGCACATCTGGGGAGCAATTTTTGGAGTGGTATTTTTACTTATTTTCAGCCAGTTATTTTCAAACTATCCTTTGTTAGATAATTTTATGAGACAGGTAAAAGAATTGGATTTGCGGCATATTTTTACAACTTATTAAATTCGACAGAAAGAATTTTTTTGGTTTTATCTGTTATCTTAAAACGGTCATCTATTCTTTTGCCGATTATCCAAATAATTCTTTTATTGCTTTCGATAACCCATATTTTTTCTTTGTCTGTTATAGACATTTTTTGGTCAATAAAAAACCTACTCAACTTCTTTTTTTTCTGCATTCCCAACGGATAAAAATAATCACCTTGTTTCCATTTTCTTAACAGCAACGGAAAAGAGATATTAGCTGCATCAAGCGTTGCCATTTCATTTGTTTTCGAAATCAGATTTCCTGCTCGTGGTTCATTCATTCTTAATTCTTCATTAGTAATTTTTAATTTCAATTTTCCTAAGTCAAACGAAACTTCCTTATCGTTTTCATTAATTAAAATATGATTTGCTTCTAATGGGTTGACTGGCGCAATGATAAGCCAGTTACGGTTTTTAATGATTTTATGAGAGCCGGATGAAATATATTTTCCGCTTTCGCTTTTTAATAAATTCACCACTTCATCTGTTTGATGCGCGGTGAAACCATACTCTTTTATAATCTCGTAAACAACGGTATTTAATGGTTCCGTTTTTAATAATTTCAACACAGGAATATGAATTTCATTTCCCTTTTGCTCTGATAATTTTTTCTTATGCACTTGAATAGCTTGTTGATACAAAATTTCTATTTCCCTGAATCTATCTATATTATTTAATAAATTTTCTTCTGCCTGCGGAAAAACTTTTTGCACAGAAGGAATCAACTGATGACGAAAATAATTGCGTGTATATTTATCAGAAACATTGGAAGAATCTTCTACAAAATCTAAATTATTTTCTTTATTGAAAAGTTCTATTTCTTTTCTTTTTGCAAATAATAGCGGACGTATTATTTTTCCCTGCTTTGGTAATATCCCCTGCAAACCCTTTATTCCAGTGCCTTTGAAGAAATTCATCAACAATGTTTCAATGTTGTCGTTTGCATGATGAGCAGTCAGAAGCCACGTTGAATGTTGAAGGTTGAATGTTGAATGTTGAATGCTGTCGGTTGTCGCTTGTCGCTCCTCATTTTTCAGCAACTCCTCAAACCAGCCATATCGTAATTCCCTTGCCGCTACCTGGATTGAAATTCTTTTTTCTTCAGCATGTTCCTTTGTATCAAATCTTTTTACAAAGACTTTTGTCCAATATTTTTCTCCAAGTTCACGTACAAATTTTTCATCACGCTCACTCTCCTCTCCTCTCAATTGAAAATTACAATGAGCAATTTCAAAATGAAATCCTGCCTGGAAACACAATTCGCACAAGGCGACAGAATCTGCGCCTCCACTAACTGCAAGCAACAAATAATCATTTTTTTGAAAAAGATTTTGCTGTGCAATATTTTTTATAAATTGATTTAATAACGACATGATGATTGTTCAATTTCCGTTTGCTTTTCAGACATGTTACAAAATGAAATTATCTCCGTTTTTTTTCATCTAATGCCTCATTCCATCTGAAAATTCAGTTCTTTTATCTTCAATTTCCCACCGGTGCAATCTTTGCACATGAGGATTCTGCTCCATTTATCCCTCCAGCTCATCCTCTGCATCTTCATAAGCAGCCTGCAATTCACTATATGAATGAGAATCATTTGCTGCCTGCGCTATTTCCATTCCTCTTTTATAAACACGCATTGCTTTTTGGGGATCGCCAATGCGCTCTAATAATTTTCCCAAATGATAGTAAGAGCCAACATAAGTTGGTTCTCTTTTCAAAATCTCATTGAACAACTTCTTCGCTTCTTCGTCATTTCCCACTTTTATGTATTCCAACGCCAGAGCATGTTGCAGAAAGCTATCTTTCCCCGAAGCCTTCATATATTCCTTCAGTTTGCTTATTCTATCCATCAAATACTTTTTTACTTTTTTTTTCCTTAGTATCTTCGCACCTCCAAAAAAAAGAATGATGAAGATACTTGTTTGCATTAGCAAAACACCGGACACGACAGCAAAAATAGCCTTCACCGATAACAATACGAAATTTGCAGAAGCGGGCGTACAATTCATTTTAAATCCTTATGATGAATGGTATGCTCTGGTAAGAGCAATCGAAATAAAAGAAGCAGATCCTGCTACAGTCCTGCATTTAATCAATGTAGGCGGTGCGGAAAATGATCCGATAATTCGTAAAGCACTGGCAATTGGGGGAGACGAAGCCATCAGGGTAAACAGCAACAGCCATGATGATTTTTATATCGCTTCGCAAATTGCAGCAGTGGCCAAGCAAAATAATTACGATCTTATTTTCACCGGAAAAGAAACCATAGATTATAACGGGTCTTCTATTGGTGGAATGGTTGCGGAATTATTAAATCTTCCTTTTATTTCCTTGGCAACTAAATTTTCTTTGGAAGGAAATGTCGCAACTGTTGAACGGGAAATTGAAGGCGGCGAAGAAGTAGATGTTGTAAACCTTCCTGCAGTTGTAAGTTGTCAGAAAGGAATGGCCGAACAAAGAATTCCAAATATGCGCGGCATCATGAGTGCAAGAACCAAACCTCTGAAAGTAGTAGAACCTGTGCAGGCAGAGACTTTTACAGAAATAGCTTCCTTTGAATTGCCACCGGCAAAAGCGGGCGTAAAATTAATTCCTGCAGACCAGCCGGAAGAATTAGTAAGATTATTGCATGAAGAAGCGAAAGTGATTTAATGTGGATATGAGGTATTAGGTGTCAGGTGTGAGGAGGCGACAGGTTTAGAATAGTGTAGAAAGTTTAGAGTTATTTAGGAGATAGAAATTAGTTTTTATAAGCAAAACAGAAATCACTGTTATTTGTTTGTTTACTGTAAATGGTGGAAATCATAAATCATAAATCATAAATCTTAATTCTTAATAGATAATTCGATAAAATGAGTGTATTAATATTTTTAGATCAGGCGGATGGGCATATAAAAAAGAGTTCTTTTGAAGCGGCTTCTTATGGAGCAAAGCTGGCAGAAAACCTGAATATTTCTGCAGAAGGAATCGTTTTAGGAAATGTAAATGATGATCTTGCTGCTATAGGAAAATATGGTTTGAAAAAAATCAATACTATAAAAAATGATGCTCTGAATAATTTTGATGACGAAGTTTTTACACACATCATTGCAGAAGCCGTAAAAAATACGGATGCAAAAGTGATCATCTTTTCCAATAATTTTAATGGCAAAGCAATTGCTCCGAGACTATCAGTTAGATTAAAAGCAGGATTGGTTACGGGAGCCGTAGGACTACCTGAAACTGCTAACGGA
>DATILZ010000061.1:0-8436 GCA_035475995.1 Hanamia sp.
TTTATGTTATAAGACACAAAACCATCAAACTCCAAAGATCCTTCTACATCCATTTGCAAATTATCAGAAGTATTGGTTGCAGTCCATTGTACTGTTCCTGTTTGCTGCATCGTAAATTTCACGCTGCCTTGTTTAAACACAATATTTTTTGAATCAGACGCTTTTGTAAAATGAAAATGAATGGCTTCTGTGAGAAGGTTATTTGGCTGTGTTTGATACCCGGTCATCTCTGGCGTAAAAAAAGTTTGGATCTGTGCCGGCAAACCTGAATTATCAAGGATTACTTTTCTTCCCAATAAACTGATTTCGTTTCCTGAAATTTTCAATGGAATATAAGGAGCGATAACGGTGTTTTGTTGCGCCATTGTTGAGTTTAGCCATTTCAATCGCGTCATTTTCCAAGGCTCATTTACCCCATGATTTTTTGCAGTTTCATTTTTTATAACAAGCAGAACGGTAATTTCTTTTGCAACAGAATTGTTATCTGTTGTAACAATTACTTTCCCTGTATATTTTCCTGCAGAAATATTTTCAGGCACATCAACCAGGCACCACAAAGCTTGCACAGTTCCTTTCTCTACATTTACTGTTTTTGAGATGGGTTTGCCTTCATAATCAGTGCCTGCTGTATTGAGACAAGACATAGCGCTTGCAGAAATAGTTTTACCATTTTCATTTTTTAAATCAGAAAAATGAACGGTAATATTTTTTAAATCTTCTAAAGCATAAATGCCCAATTGATACGCAAAGTTTTCGCCTTTCATTGCAGTATCAATCAACAAACTGCTTGCGCTCTCAATCCATCTTTGAGGCAAATCGGTTTTCATACGGATAGAATGCAAACGGTCTTCAGGAAATATTATGAATGGCTGGTTTTTATTTTGTTTAATTACTTTTTCTGTTTCAGATTTTGTAGCAATGATTTCCATCGGATCAAAACTGTTAAAAGCATTGATAGATTGGATTTCATTCACTTCTGCAACAGGAATATTTTTATTATTATCAACAGAATTCAACCAATCTGAAGAAGCGGTATTTTCAGGTTTCAGATAAACACCTTTGGGATAATTAGAACGCCCTTCATTTTGATAAGGCATATAATAAATGTAATAAATTCCTTTGCCGGAAACTGGTTCGAAATAGATTTCACCTGACTCACGGTTAATAGAACCTGCTTTTACATTCAACACTTTCCGATGCGATTTTGCATCTTCTACAATGATCCGTTTTAGCTCCGGATGGAAATCTCTTCTTCGCCATTCAACAAACGCTTTCGCAATATTTCCTGAATCATTAAACTCAACAACGACGCGGTGATTTCCTAATGAATCGGGATTCCAGCAATTATCGCAATTGCTTCTGGAAATGTTTTGAGAGAAAGCAGAAAAGCCTGTAAACAGGAGAATAAAGAGAAGTAATTCCTTTTTCATTTAAGAAGTATTTATTGAATTTTTTTTGCAAAAAACCAGAGTTTCAGATCCGGTATTTTTTAAAAATACACATTAAAATAAACAAGCAGGAAAACAATCGTTTGCGCAGATTCTACTTCTATCGATTGATTTATTTGAACATACCTCTTTTTAAAAACACTACTTCATTTAAAACGTATTCGAATTCACGGAGAAAATACTTAGATGAGATGTTTCGTTTCTTAAACAATATTTCAGTACAAGAACAAAATAATGCCGATTCTTATTTCATAGCAAAGTGCAGAATATTTATTCTTGCGGTCTTTTTTATTTTGATGAACCGCAATAAAATTTTGATCATCAAATAAGAAATCCAAATTTAATTATTCGTGAACTTATAACCGATACCTCTAACAGAGTGGAAATAACGTGGATTGCGGCTATCCTCTTCAAAATATTTTCTGAAATTTAAGATAAAATTATCAACAGTGCGGGTTGTCGGATAAACATTATAACCCCAAACGGACTGGAGGATTTTTTCGCGTGTAACCACCTCATTTTTATTTTCGATGAGCAGTTTTAAAAGCATCGCTTCTTTTTTTGTAAGCGGCACTACTTCACCGCCTTTGGTAGTGCATTCCAGCGATTTGAAGTTTATCAGATTCTTACCAAAATCATATTGTTCGGCAATCGGTTCTTTGGCAGATATTTTTTTACTTTTATTGATCAAAATTCTCACGCGGATGAGCAATTCCTCGAGGCTAAAGGGCTTGGTTAAATAATCGTCGGCACCTTTTTTTAATCCTAAAACCCTGTCCGCACTTTGATTTTTTGCGCTCAGCATTAAGATGGGAATCTCTGTATTGCTCAGCCTGATATTTTCGCAAACACTGATGCCATCTATTTCCGGAAGCATCACATCCAAAATGATCAGGTCAAAATATTCATTGTGGATTACTTTCAAAGCTTCTGCTCCGTTGTAAGCAGAAGTGACATCGTAGCCTTCCATTTCGAAGTTTAATTTAAGGGTGTCCTGTAAATTTTCTTCATCTTCTACGAGCAAGATTGAATGTTTTTTTGTTGGCATAATTAATTTTGTTTATCAATTTTTTGAAGACCTGAATTGCATTTCAAAAATACATCCACGTGGATTATTATTTGTCATACTTATGTCGCCGTGATGCTGTTTTACAATTTCTTTTGAAAGGTAAAGCCCTAAACCGGTACCTTTAGTTTGCCTTTGCTCGCCACGATAATACTTTTCAAAAATTCTTTCTTTTTCTTTTGCATTGATTCCCGAACCGGTATCAATCACCTGAAGCTTGATTCTTTTATTTTCTTTAAATACCTTTATCAAAACTACATCGTCTTTTCCTGAATATTTTAAAGCATTATCTAAAAGATTGTTAATCGCAAGTTGAAGAGAAAGCTTGTCGCCAATAATAATAGTATCGTCTTCAATATTGACTTCGATTTTTCTTCCGGGTAAGCGGGCAATAAAATCTTCTGCGCAATCATTGGCAAGTGTGCCAATATCTATTTTTTCTTTTGTAAGCGTGTAGCCACCGGCATCCAGTTGGCTTAGCAAAAGCATATTATTACAGAGAGTGTTCAGGCGGTTGGCTTCCTGGATGGTGCTTCTGATTAATTTTTGTTGCTGGTCAAATTCCAGCTTTCGGATCTGCATCGTCTCCAGGTTCAATTTGGTAACTGCAATAGGAGTCTTCAATTCGTGAGTGATCGCCATCATAAAATTTCTCTGTTGTTGCGACTGTACCAATTGCTTTTTTATAAACCTGAAGACCAAAACGGCACCCGTTAGAATCAATAATAAAAAAGTAACTCCTTCTCCTATGTATTGTGCTATTTTCCGGTGGCCTTCAAATTTTATTCTTCTTTCTTCCTGTAAGCGGTTTGTTTCGTTGCTCTCAATACCCTGAATTCTGAAATTTACCAGTTCTTTATTTTGTGTATTAAGTGCGATAAACCAAAATATAAGAGCGGCAAGAATGTAAGCAAGCAAAAACCAATAAAAAACATAAATCACCCGGAGTGGTTTTACAATCAATTTATTTTTGAGAATCCGGTAATCCATATTTTTCAAAGTTTTTGAAAATATCAGAGCAGTAAAAGAATCTTCACTAAAAATAAATCAAAATTTACATACTTACTTTTTCAATCCTGATGCCAACATTTAAAATATGATTGAGTGGATTTTCACGCATGATCTGGGCAACAGAAAAAGTGTAATCTCCGGCAGTTTTAAAAGAAAACGGAGCAGCAGAAATATTTTTCCTTACTTCAAAAATATCGTCCATTCCGGTTCCTTGCCACCCTTTTGAATCTGTTCCCATTATCACATTTATATTTTGAAAATTCATAGAATCTTTAGGTGTTTTTAATCCCACCCGCAGCCAGATATTATTGTATTGATAAAGATCTGTATGGCGCAAAACGATATAAACATTATAGAGTGAAGTAGTGTCGTCAATATGAAATGAGAATTGTGGCACATGGTTGTAAAACCATTGCTGTGATGGAATTACAGCCTGTTTTTCAAAAAGATTTATTTTGATACATGCAGCGAGAATTGCAGACAGGAATATTATTAAATAGAGTTTTTTCAATCTGATTTTTTTACAAAAATACTTGCTTTTTAAGTTGTGGGGAAAACCGCAAATTAAAGGAGATTAAAAGTCTGCTCCTTTATTTTTTCCAATTCATCTTTCATCAGTACAACGCTTCTTTGGATATCAGAATCATAAGCTTTAGAACCAGTAGTATTTATTTCGCGCCCAATTTCCTGTACTACAAAAGATAATTTTTTCCCTTTCGCTTCTTCATCACTATCAAGAATAGAAATAAAATATTCACAATGATTTTTGAGGCGCACCTGCTCCTCGCGGATGTCAATTTTTTCGATGTAATAAATCAATTCCTGTTCAAGGCGGTTGGCATCATAATTTTCTTTTCCGACGTTTTCTTCCAAGAGATCGATTAATTCTTTTTTCATTCTTTTTCTTCTTTCAGGCTCCAGTTTTAAGATTGCATCTTCCTGTTTTTGAATATTTTTAATACGCAATCGAAGTTCCTTTTCCAAAGATTTTCCTTCTTCAATTCTATGCGTATTCAATTCAAGCAAAGCGGCTTCTATCACGCTTTTCAGATGTTTCCAGTCTGATTCATCCAATACTTCATTGCTGGGGGATACTACTTCCGGCAATCGCAACAATGCAGCTAAAACTGAATTCGTATCAATAGATAATTCCGAAGCGAGAATTTCAATTTGTTTATAATAAGATTTGATCAGGTCTGTATTGATCACAACCGGCTTTGTAGAACCATTTTGTTTGACAAAAATTAAACATTCAATCGTGCCGCGCAGCAAACTCTCCTGTATCAAACTTCTGATATCAAATTCATAAATCTTGATAATTGGAGGAATTTTTAAATTAACATCCAATTGTTTTCCATTCAGCGATTTTATTTCTACGAGATATGTTTTATCACTTATAGTTTGTTCTGCTCTTCCAAAACCAGTCATTGATTTTACCATCTTTATTTTTATTTTTCTTTTTTAATATACAGCAAGTTATACAATTCCTGCTTAGTTATGATTTTCATTTCGCCCGGATGTAGATCGGCAAGTGTAACTTTCTCTATCCGGTATCTGATCAGACGTAACGTGGGAAAGCCAACAGCAGCAGTCATCTTGCGTACCTGCCTGTTTTTTCCTTCTTTCAAAATTATTTTTATCCAGCTATCTGCTATTGTTTTTCTAAAACGAATCGGAGGATTTCTTTCACTCACTTTTGGTAAATGAATAAATTTTTTTACAACACATTTTTTTGTGAAATGCATTTTACCATTGATGTTTATTGAAACCCCTTGTTGCAATTTATTTATTGCCTCCTCAGAAATATCGCCTTCCACCTGCACCCAATATTCTCTTTCGTGTTCGTTAAGCGGATTTAGTAATTGCTGATTCAATTTTTTATCATCAGTTAAAATCAATAAACCCTCACTATCATAATCCAAACGGCCTACAGGATAAACATTTAACGGGACATCAAAAAAGTCTTTCAATGTTTTTTTCTCATCGGCAGAAGAAAATTGTGACAGTACATTGAAAGGTTTATGAACAATAAAGTACTTATTCAAAAGATTTTTTTAAAAGATTTTAAAGAAATTTTTTTCAATCTAACATTGATTAAAAATAATAAAGCCCGACAAGAAATGCACGGGCTTTGTTATATGGATGGGTTAGTAAGTACAGGAAATAAATTTCCTTACACAATATTAAAAATAATTTTCACGATAAGAAAAAATATTTCAATTTTTTTTATCAACATCTTTAAAATGCGGTGTGGATAAACATGAAAAAAATAATTTACAAAAAGTTTTAATTGTGTTTTTGCACAATTAAAATTTGCAAAGGTTATTTAAATATTTTTTTCAGATTCGTCGAAAGCCGCTATAGCAAAGGGTTTCAAACGCCCTTGTTTTTTATTTTTTTGTAAAACGTAAAATCAGTTTATTTTTTTGTTTACTGTTGGCTCAATTATTTTTTTGATTAGCGTGTCTCTGTTAAATTTTTTTTCTAAAGAAATTGTTTATTGTTTTTTAGAAAAAATCATGTTCAATTTTTCAAACTTTATCTTTGATGCTTTAATTATTTTTTATGAAGTTTCCTTCTCCTGTTTCTGCAATGTGGATTGCAGATTTTATCAACGCAAAAATTTCCGGCAATCAAAATTCCTTTGCTACCGGCATCAATGAAATTCATAAAGTGCAAACCGGCGATATTGTTTTTGTCGACCATCCAAAATACTATGACGCATGCCTCAACAGTGCCGCCACATTTATTATTATCAATGCTCATAAAGAAGTGCCGGAAGGAAAAACTTTGTTTGTCGCAGATGATCCTTTTGAAGCGTATTTAAAAATTGTAAATCATTTTAAACCATTTACTGCTTCCAATAAAATGATCAGCGAAAGTTCGAAAGCTGGAAAAAATTCAATCATTATGCCCAATGTTTTTTTGGGAAACAATGTGATTGTTGGTGATAATTGTATCATTCATCCAAATGTTGTTATTTATGATGATTGTGTTATTGGCAATGATGTTGAAATACATTCAGGAACGATTATTGGCAGCGACGCTTTTTATTTTAATACAAAAAAGAATCGCGAAAACTGGTATAAAAAAATGCAAAGCTGCGGACAGGTTATTATTCATGATCATGTTGAAATCGGCGCAAATTGTACGATTGACCGCGGTGTAAGCGATTCTACCATTATTGGTAAGGGGACAAAACTGGATAATTTAATTCATGTGGGTCATGATGTAGTGATGGGAAAAAATTGTTTGATCGCAGCACAGGTTGGTATTGCTGGCGGAACAATTCTTGGCGATGGAGTTACTCTTTGGGGCCAGGTTGGTGTGAATAAAACAATTACTATTGGCGATAATGCAGTGGTAATGGGACAAGGTGGAGTAACATCCAGCATTGAAGGAAATAAAACTTACTGGGGCACACCGATACAGGAATTTTACAGCAAAAGAAAAGAACTGGTTTTGATAAAAAGGCTTCCGGAAATCTGGGAAAAAATCAAAGCGTTAAAATAATGTAGTAACTGTTAGGAAATGTATTTCAAGCATCAGACATCATATGTCAAATCAGAAATCCTATTCCGGTTTATAATCATACGGCAGCATATCTGCAATTTTTTTATAACCAAGATAACCGTTTGTTACCAGATCTTCCTGGTCATAAAAATATCCGTTTTGATCAATAAAAAACGATTCACCTTTTGGAAATATCAAAGTAGATAATTGAAAATTTTTCTTTGCTGTAGAATCTAAATTGAAATAATTTTTTTCAGGATGAGCTTTATAAATCACCGCTACTTCACTTTGATTCGGATAAAATTCTACAGTGTGCGTACTGTCATCTTTTTGATAATTTAAGGCTCTATAAAGATTCCCAATATGAATCGGATAATCTTCTCCGTTGTTATTTACAATAAACTGCAGCTCAAATCCATCTTCCTCTAACCTTTGCTGGTAAAGGCTTCGCATGAATTGGAGTAAAGATCCTTTATAAGCAATTTCACGGTTTTTATTCCATGTTTCCTGTTGCTCCGGTGTTCCCTGCATCTCTTCAAAAAGCGGATAACCAATAAATAAATTGGTTTTGGAATTGTAATCATTTGTAAAAGAATCAATGGCAAATTTCAAAGTATATCCCAAGGAAAAATTATCAACAATCAGTGGTTCTTTTGCTTTTACTTTTAACGTGTTTCTTTTTTTAATAAAATAAAAATGCAGCACTTCCGGATTTTTGATCACACATTGTTTTGAAAAATTTGTTTGCCCGATAAAATTATCAATAAAGAAAGAACCATATTTTTCCCAACCGTCAGGCACTTCATTGGAGATAGAAATCGTAACTGCTTCCAGGGATTTTTCTTCAGGATTTAATTCGAAAACCAAACTATCATTTGGAGTAGAACTGTTTACCCTCATCGCTTCTGTTTCATATCCTGTAAATGTGGTCACCAGAGAATAACCGCCTTCCGGAAGACGGATGCTAAAGTTTCCTTCAGCGTCGCTTGCTTCTCCAATCGTTGTATTTTGCGCAAACACTGACGCTCCGGCCAAAGGCGCTTTTGTGTTTTTGTCTACTACTTTTCCTTTTACAATAAAATAAGTGGTTTGTGCAGAAATTTTAAATGGCGTTAATAAAAATGAAAGAATAAAAATAAAAACGGCCACACTCAGGATTTGGATATTGGTATTCATAGAGGATAAATTTTAATTCAGAGAGAATACGTTTCTTTTAAAGAAGCGCATGTATATTCAATGGTGTCTTTAATTTTTTTGAATTGAAATCCGGGAAGCGCTTTGAGAATTTTACTATTATCAAAGTAAACTTTCGCCTGCGCTGTCCGCGCTGTTTCCTTTGTGAGCAAATGTTTTTTTCCGGTGAACCTTGTTTTTATTTCTTCTGCACGCCAGATTATT
>DATILZ010000062.1:0-1839 GCA_035475995.1 Hanamia sp.
CAAATGATTTTATAGTTCCGTTATTTATTGATGAAGGAGAAAATATTCAAACTGAAATTCCTTCCATGCCCAATTATTATCGCAGAAGCTTGGACTTAACAATCAAAGAAGTGAAAGAATTGTGGAGCATGGGAATTAAAAGTGTTTTGTTGTTTGTAAAAGCGCCGGACGAATTAAAAGACAATACGGGAAAAGAATCATGGAATCCGGATGGATTAATGCAAAGAAGTATCAAAGCAATTAAAGATGCAGTTCCTGAAATGGTTGTCATGACTGATGTTGCGCTCGATCCTTATTCTATTTACGGCCATGATGGAATTGTAGAAAATGGAGAAATTGTAAATGATCCAACAGTGGAAGCCTTGGTGAAAATGAGCCTGAGTCATGCAAAAGCAGGTGCTGATTTTGTAGCTCCCAGTGACATGATGGATGCAAGAATTTATGCGATTCGCAAAGCATTTGAAGAAAATAATTTTACCAAAACGGGTATCATGGCATATAGCGCAAAATATGCTTCCTGTTTTTATGGTCCTTTCAGAGATGCGCTCGATTCTGCTCCCGGCTTTGGTGATAAAAAAACGTACCAGATGGATTATGGTAATCGAATTGAAGCAGTGAAAGAAGCACTTACGGATGAAGAAGAAGGCGCTGATATTGTAATGGTAAAACCAGCAATGGCTTATCTCGATATTATCCGTGAAGTAAAAAACCAGGTACACATTCCTGTTAGTGCTTATCATGTCAGCGGCGAATATGCCTTGATAAAAGCGGCAGCAAAAATGGGTTGGATCGATGAAGAAAAAGCGATTCTTGAAAGTCTTACTTCTATCAAAAGAGCCGGCGCAGATCTGATTGCAACTTATTTTGCCAAGGATGCGGTGAAGTTGTTGAAGTGACTCACACTTTGATATAAATCTTCTTCTTATCCATCCAATAAACGATCAGCCAGTAAAAAGTAATCATACAAAGCGCATATAACAACGAGCCATTGTTGAGATTTTCAGGAAAAATTGGTTTGCAAATGTGTTCGTAAAACCAGGCGAACGGAGAAAGATAAAGTTGTTTTCCACTGGCATTTGTGCCTGAGGGAATTCTTATCAAACCCAATAAGCGTGGTAAAAACCCACTTAACACAAAAATAAAAAGCGGGTTTTTCCCAAACACATCAAAGAACTTACTGAGCCAGCCTTTGTGGTTTTTTATTTCAATCAGATAAACCATTACTGCAAGTATCACCATAGCCATACCGGTTGTGTAAACGACATAAGAACTGGTCCAGATTTTTTTATTGTTCGGGAAAAGCATATCCCAGGCATATCCTGCAAAAAGAAAAACAGCGCCTGCCACAAACAGTCCATTGATCATTTCTGCATTTTTTCCTTTTTTGATAATATAATCACCTACAAAATATCCAAAAATAACCTGTACAATGGCGCCAAAAGTGCTCATCAATCCTTCAGGATCAAATACTACCGGATGACCATTTCGCCATTCGCCATGATACATGTGGGCATCGCCCAAAATAGCCTGGTCAATATGAGTTCCAAACCATCCATAAATGCTAAAAGGATCTGCCGGATTAGCTGCTACAGATAATGCCCAATATCCTAAAAGTAAAATACAGGAAGCAACAAAAGCGCCACGGATTTTTAAATAATAAACAATAACAGAGGCAAAAAAATAGGCCCGCGCAATTCGTTGCAAAACCCCCATGATCCTGATTCCTTGTGCATTTCCTGAAGCATCAATATAGCTCCACGGCTTAAAAATAAGACTGTTGTTGTCCCACTTTACAAAAGGCATCCAATTGAGAAAAATGCCAATTAAAAAAATGAGCAA
>DATILZ010000063.1:0-2181 GCA_035475995.1 Hanamia sp.
AGAATTATCAAAAAAATCACCGGTAACTTTTTCAGTATTTTGATTATAAGCAGCAGCAAGATTTGCAGTGAATTTGTTTTTTTCAAAAGCAAGCAAAGCGGCATCGTGCTTGCGTCCGGCGTTGTTCCAATCCAGCGGTCCCAATATTCTTTCATCATCATAAGACAAAACCTGGCGCCCAACTTTTATACTCCATTCCGGATTAAAATAAACTTGCGCCCACGCTTCATAGAGTGAAATATCATTCGCAGTCGTTTGCACCTGCGCATCATTTCCCCAAACATTTACAACTTGCGTACTAAAGCCAAGTTTCAGTTTATTATTTTTTGAATAAATCAATTTGATACGGCTTCTTTGCGCGACGAAAGTTGCCGGTTTTTGTCCTTCTAATATGGGAGTAAATAATCCGTTTCTCATTTCAGCACGAGGCCGTAGCTGGATATTTATTCTTAATTCTTCATTTTCATTTTGAGCAAATAAATTTTGATTGCAAAAAATAATTAAGTTTAAAAATAGAAAGCTGATAATCAATTTGTGGTTTAACTTATTTTTCATCTGATTGTGATTTTTAAAAAATGCGGTACAAAATTCGTTTGCATTTTTTTTACACACTGTAAGGCCAATCACAATAAAATATGAGTTATATCATGGTTTGCATGCTGTAATACAGTTTGCATGAGCTAAGACTCACAGCGCAGTCTTTTGGAATTTACCTAGAGTGGAAATTGTTATGAACTGTTTTAAAACAATAATTTACGTTTTAGAAAACACTTCTTCTGCATTTTTTGTTGTTTGAGATGCCACTTCTTGTACAGAAATATTTTTTATAGCTGCCAATTTATCAACAATATATTTCAGATAACTGCTTTCATTTCTTTTTCCACGAAATGGAGCCGGTGCTAAATAAGGCGAATCTGTTTCTAATACCAGATATTTCAAATCAATTTCTTTTATCACCTCTGCCAGTCCTGAATTTTTAAAAGTGAGCACGCCACCAATCCCCAAAAGAAAACCCTCATCAATAATTTCTTTTGCATTTTCCAATGTTCCACTAAAGCAATGAAAAATTCCAAAAAGATTTTTTCCTTTATATTCTTTTACCAAATCTATCGTTTCCTGCATGGCATTCCGTGTATGAATTACCAAGGGTCTTTTATATTCAATCGCCCATTTAGCATGATTGTGTAAGCTTTCATATTGTTGTTTTGAAAAAGTAGTATCCCAATAAAAATCCAATCCTGTTTCACCTATAGCGGCAAATTCTCTTTCAGTCAATTGTTGTTCGATTTTCTTTAATTCATCTTTGAAATTTTCTTTTACCGAGCATGGATGCAGTCCTGCCATGGCAAACATTTTTCCAGGGAATTTTTTTTCTAAATCTAATAACGCTTCATTTTCTTCACTATCAATTGCCGGCAAATAAAACTTTTCCACTCCTTCTGCCTCAGCTCTTTCAATTACAGCGTTAATATCGTCTTTGAACTCTTCAACATATAAATGCGTATGGGTATCTATTAATTTCATACAGGCAAAGGAAAATTATTTTTTTTAACGCTACAACTCTTATTGGCAAAAGCGAAATGACGTGCATTTCACGCTGATTGTAAACGCCAAAATCTATAATATCTATCCATTAGTAAGAAAATATCAGCGGATAATAAAAAATTGTTGATAATTTGTTAAATAATATTTAACTTCACGGCAGTTTTCATAGGGTACGGATTAAAAACGGGCTTGAGTATCTACTCAGGCCCAATTTTTTTTAGAAAAGTTCTTTCCGCAAACTTTGAAATTGAAACCCTTTCTCAGAATAATACTTTAATATACGTGGAAGCGCGTATTGCAGTACAGTAAAGGCTTTGGCACTATCATGAAAAACGATGATCGAACCGGCCTCGGAATTATTTACTACATTAAGATAACAATTTTCACCGGTTACAGAAGCGTCAAAGTCACCACTTAAAACGTCCCACATAATCGTTTTTAAATGAAGCCTTTCGCCACTGATAGTTTTCGATTGAAACTTAGTAATTCTTCCATAGGGAGGCCGGAACAGGTTACTGTCGATAATTTTTGCCGCTTCTGAAATGTCATTGATGTATTTTTTATCGTCAGTTTTCCATCCGTTTAGATGATGAAAAGTATGATTTCCCGGCTTATGTCCTTCTTCGATCATTCTTT
>DATILZ010000064.1:0-11477 GCA_035475995.1 Hanamia sp.
GAACTTCCCTTCCTACATTGATATTTTTATCATCTCCTGCATTTACTGTCGGAATTGGATAAACTTTTACAGGAATATAACCGGTATCCTTAAAACATCCTTTGGAATCTGAGCCGATTACCTGGTAAGTAGTGGTAGAACTTGGTGTTACTGTTGGCGTTGCACTTAAAGCATTATTTAATCCGGCAGCAGGCGACCATGAATATTTTTCTGTTCCCGAAGCTTTCAATTGCACCGATTGTCCAACACATAAAGTGTCTGCTTTGCTTACCAAAAGTTTGAAAGGAAATTTCACAACCAGGGAAATAGAATCAACCGAAACGCAACCCTTATCGCTGGTTCCTTTTACCTTATATTTAATTGCAGCAGCCGGTTTTGATACCGGGCTTGCGCAATTTGTGCATAAAAGATAATTTGCCGGAGACCAGGAATATGTTTCTGCGCCGCTTACTTTTAAAGTCTGCGTAGATCCAAAGCAAACAACCGTATCTGCAGAAATGGATAAATTGGGTAAAGGATAAATGTCAACTGTTTTTGTTGCCGTATCATTACATCCGTTGCTGCTGTAGCCAATTGCTTTTACGGTAAAATTTCCCGGGGATAAATAATTCTGCCCTGCCGGTTTTTGTTGAGTGGAGGTGTTGCCGTTTCCAAAATCCCATTTCCATGAAACTTTTGAAGTATCAGGATTTGAAATGATCCCGGTGAAATTTATCACTGCAGGAACGCATGCTCCGGTGCCTGAAGTGAATGAAATTTGTGGACTGGGATTTACTCTTACCAGCTGCGGGTTCTGAACAGAATCTTTGCAGCCTCTTTGGGTTGTTACTTCAAGCGAAGTTTTATACGAACCCGTCTGATGGTAAGAATGTACAGGAACCGCATCTGTAGAAGTGGTTCCATCGCCAAAATTCCAAAGATATTTTACAATTGCGTCATTCGCCACACTGCTACTGGTAAAGGTTACAGGAGTTGAATCGCAAACCAAAGCGCCGTTAGGTTTGAATGCTGCTGTAACGCCTAATACTAAAATAGAATCTCCTCCTTTTACAGCCACCTGGCAACCCTTTGCATCCTGTAAGATCATTTTTGGCAAATATTTTCCAGGAGTATTATAAGTATGAACTACGTTAGAATCTTTGGTTGAAATGGTAGTACCATCATTAAAATCCCACACAAACGAAGTATTCTTTTTGGTATGTGCTTTAAAGCCGGTTTGTAATGGCGCACATCCCATCATAGTTGTGTATGAAAATGTTCCTGATGGGCCATCCACTTTTATTTGTCTTGTCTTTTGAGAAATACATCCGCCCGGGCCGGTGATCGTAAGCACTGCATTAAAAATTCCTGCCTCTGAATAAAAATGAGATGGGCTCCGTTCTGAAGATGTAGTGCCATCACCAAAATCCCATGACCATTTGGAATAATTCTCTGAAGTATTGATAAAATTAACGACCAAAGGCGGACATGTTCCAATTGAATCACTCAATTGAAAATCAGCAGCGGGATTGGCTATTGTTACATAATTTGTTTTCGAAGCAGAGTTGGTACAACCGTATTGATCTTTAATAGAAAGATTGACCGTATAATTTCCTTCTGCATTATAAAGATGAACCGGATTCGCCTGGTTTGATGTAGTGCCATCGCCAAAATCCCAGTTATAAATTAATCCCGGACCTGAAGAAAGATTGGTGATATTTATTGGTTTACTGGTGCAGGAAAGTGAATCTGTTTTAAAAGCAGCTACCGGTTTTGAAACCAAAATAGCATTCGGTTTTTTTATCGTATCCGTACAACCTTTGCTGTCTGTTACTATTAATGAAACTGCATAATTGCCCGGAGCAGAATAAGTATGATTAAAAGGGCCGGCGTTTAAATTATCCGTGTTGCCGTCGCCCCAATTCCACTGCCACTGCTGAATTGCATGCGTCCCATCGCTGTATGAGCTATCAGAAAAGTTTACAGAATTATTCAAACAAGTACCTGGAATAGAAGAATGGAAAACGGCTGTAGGGCCATTTACCTGAACAGCCGATGGCTTGGTAACAGAATCGATACAACCATTTATGTCTTTTATAATTAAAGTAACATTGTAGCCTGATGCTTTTGTGTATTTGTGATTTATTTTATTGCTTGAATCAGAAATCGAAACACCATCCCCAAATTTCCAGGTATATAAATCAATATTGGCGGAATTAATATTTGAAGTGGAAAATGCTACAGTTGCATTTCTGCAAATTACGGCATCACTTGAAGTAAAATCAGCTATTTCCCTGATGATTTTTATTGTTTGTTTTTTTGTTTCAGAACAGCCGGAGGACTTATTTGTAACAGTCAGCGAAACAGTATAATCTCCGGGTGTAACATAAGTATGGGTTGGGTTTTTTTCAGTAGATGTAGTGCCATCTCCAAAATCCCAGTTCCAATAATCGGCCCCAATGGAATTATCCATAAAAGCAATCTGGCGGGAAACAGTACACATTTTTGTAAAAGAAAACAGTGCTACCGGTGGGTTTACATGAACCTTTTTTGGTACGGTAAGGGTATCAGCGCAACCGTTGTTAATAGAAATTAAAGTGACTGAAAAATACCCCGTATCATTATACTGATAAGAAGGGTTCTGTTTGGTAGATCCGCCTCCATCACCAAAAAACCAAACCCATTCATCGGGATTACCTGCGGATTGATCGGTAAAGTTTATTCTTTGAACCGCGCATATATTTGTCTGATCAGCTATAAATTTTGTTTCTGGTTTTGAGCCAACTATAATTCCGTTTACGACAGTTACGTTCCCTGCGCAACCACCTTCCGTTGTATAAGTAAGCGTAACTGAATATTTGCCGGGAGCATTATAAATATGTGTTGGCGCAATAGAATCAGAAGAGCTTCCATCTCCAAAATCCCAATGGTAAGCTGTGATTGGCTCAATAGAACTTACGGTAGAAGTAAATTTATGAAGAAGCGGCCCACAGCCTCTTTCGGGCAAATTATTAATGGTAACAACCGGTTTTTTTATCCTGATGTAATTCTTTTTTACAAGGCTGTCAGTACAACCACCGGCATTGGTAACAAACAATTTTATGGTATAATTTCCTTCTGCAGAATAAGTATGTGAAGGACTTTCTGCATCAGAATTGTTGCCATCACCAAAATCCCAATAATAAATATTTGTTGAAGTTGAAGTTCCTGTTTTACGGCTTGTAACTCCTGAAGAAGTATTATTAAACTTAACATCCAACGGCACACTGCACGAAACAGAATCAGATACAGAAAAAGATATAACCGGCTTTCCAACTACGGTTATGTTTTTTGTTACAGAATCTTCACAGGCTCCATTGTTGCTTATCATGGTGATTTGATATTCGCCTGCTTTACTAAAAACTTTTGTTGCATTGATCGATTCAGAAAAAGTGCCATCGCTAAAATTCCAGCTTGCTGATGATGGGATCGGACTACTGGTATTTTTTAAAATAACAGGAGCGCTTTCACATACAATTTCTGGAATAGAAAAATCTGCTTTTGTAGCGCCAATGGTAATCAAATTTGGCTTGATCAAAGTATCTGTACATCCTGTGGCATTTGTAACGATCAGGCTAACCGTATAACTGCCTGATGAATTATAAGTATGAGAAGGATTGGCAGCCGTAGAGGTACTGTCATCGCCAAAATTCCAATGATAATTTAAAGCGCCAACACCGGTCGATTTGCTCGTAAAATCTATGGTGGAGGGAGCATTACAGCTTTTGCTGGTTGAATTGGAAAAATCTGCTTTTACACCGGTATTAATGTGAATGAAAGAATTTACTGTTTTGGAGGTTACGCATCCTAAATTATTAACAGCACGAAGTGATACATTAAAATCTCCTACAGATGTATAAATGTGCTCCGGATTTTGCTCGTCTGAAAAGTTTCCATCACCAAAGTCCCATTTCCAGCTATTGATCACTCCACTTCCCGGAAGGCTTAAGTCAGAAAATTTAGTTTTTAATGGAAAACAACCGGTCACTGCTGAAGCATCAAAATTGATAACCGGCGAAGAATAAACCGTAATGTATTGAACTCTGGTAATAGAGTCAACACCAAACGAATTCCGGATCACTAATTTGACCGTATAAGTTCCGGGATCAAAATAAACAACAGACGGATTTTGTAATACGGATGTAGTCCCATTGCCCAGGTCCCATTTCCAGGAAGTTGGATTTCCTGTGGATGAATCAGTGTACTTGACTATAAGAGGCGCGCAGCCGCCACTGGTAGAAGAATTAAAATCTGCCTTTATTTGTGCTTTTACTGAAAATACAGATAGTAGAAATAGAGAAAATAAAGCCGGATATTTTGATTTAATCAAAAACGCCGGAAAGAATGTAAGGTTCTTCAAGGTTTTGAATATTGGATAGTAAACAACTATTTTCAAAATACAGCGGTTAGGGGGCTGTATTTATTAGATTAAGGAACGTCAGCAAAGCCTGTTTTATTGTGATGTTGTGCAAGAAAAACAAGCTGTTTTTCTTTGCTGTTCTTTAAATGCAGATAATCAAATATTTATGAATATTTCGAATTGGGAAGATTTGTATTGTATTATTTATCCTCAAATTTATTTTACGCTTCATTATGCCTCCATAATTGGTGTACAATTTGAGATACCAAATATCATCAGTGAAAAATATGGAATCAAAAGAAAGCGTAGAAAAAAAGAAGAGGCCGGTTTTAATTACTCTTGCCAAAATACTTATGTGGATTCTTGGCTCTGTTGTTTTCCTTATTATTCTTGTCTTAATTCTGATTCAGACTGCTTTTGTGCAAAATTTTGCCCGAAAAAAAGTAGTTTCTTATTTAGAACATAAGTTGAAAACCAAAGTTGAAATCGGTAAACTGGATGTAAAATTTCCAACAGCAATCTCTTTGCAAAATGTTTTTTTTGAAGATCAGACAAAAGATACTTTACTGTATGGGGGAGAAATAAAGGTGAACATTGATATGTTCAAATTGATAAGTAAGAATATTGAAATAAAAGAAATTGCTTTAAATAATATTGTACTGGAAGTAAAAAGATTACCGCCTGATTCGGTTTTTAATTTTCAATTTATTGTGGATGCCTTTACCAGCGAACAAAAGTCAACGCCTTCAAAAGATACCACTGCCCTGAAAATGAACATTGATGAAATTCTTGTAAACAAAACAAGAATCGTGTATAAAGATGCTTTTACCGGCAATGATATGGATTTGACATTCGGGCACCTCGATACAAAAATTTCAAAGTTCGATCCATCACATTTGTTATTTAATATTCCTTCCATTACACTTAAAGGTTTGACGGGATATTTTTATCAGTTAGAACCATTAAAAAAATCAATAGAAAAGTCGGTGGCAGAAGCGGCGGCTCCTCCTGAGCATTATTTACAATTGCAGAATAAAGAGATTAATTTATCAGGAATAAATGTAAATTATAAAAGTGCTCCTTCTCACATGAGCTCCTCCATTGTAATCGAAAATGCAGTGGTTCATCCAAAAACGATTGATCTCAAAAACAGCATCGTTACTTTAAACAATATTTCACTCGAAAATTCAAATATCGCTCTTGAAACCAATTCAAAAGCGGTGAAGAAAAAGCCTGTCGATACAACAGTAACTGCCCCGACACCTTCGATGAAAATAATTTCGGGAGATATAACTGTCAAAAATATCAACCTGAAATATGACGACAGTTCCGCTCCTAAAGCTCCATCAGGAATGGATTTCTCTCATCTTGATATTAAAAACTTTGGACTGAATATCAGTAGTCTTAATTACAGTTCCGATACCATTCTCGCTTCAGTAAAATCAGCTTCCATGCAGGAAAAAAGCGGCTTTGTTTTAAATGATCTTATCACTGATTTCAGCATGGTTCCTTCAGGCGTTTCTTTGCAAAATTTATTGATTCAAACTCCCGGTTCTGAAATAAAAAAATCAATAGCTGTTTCTTATCCTTCACTGGATGCGATCAAAAAAAATATGGGCATGGTGGGGCTTGATATTAATCTGGAAAATACAAAGATTGCAGTAAAAGATATTCAGGCATTTATGCCTTCGATGAAAAGTAAAATGTCTTCTTTGCCCGCAAATTCTTCTTTATATGTGGATACAAGAATTACAGGGAAATTAAGTGATTTGAATTTGCAAAAATTAATATTAAAAGGATTAAGTGCAACAGATATTAATGTAAACGGAACGATAAAAGGTATGCCTGATTCTAAAAAATTATCTACTGATCTTTCTATAAATAAATTGCAAACTTCCAAACAGGATATTCTTGCTTTCGTGCCGCAAAAGAGTTTGCCAAAAAGTATTTCATTGCCTGAAAGGCTTGCTGTCAGCGGAAAAGTAAGCGGCGGAATGAACGATTTGTATATGAATGTTGCGATCAATACTTCTTCGGGAAATGCGAAAGTAAACGGCACTTTACAAAATATTACTGATAAACATAAAGCACATTACGATGTGGTTTTAAACGCCGGCAGTTTGCAACTCGGAAGTATTATGAAAAACCCAAAACTCGGAGTGCTTACGGGTAATTTTATCGTAAAAGGAAATGGTTATGATCCTAAAACCGCCAATGCTACTTTCGATGCGGTGATCCCTGTTGTAACTTATAATAATTATACCTATCACAACCTGAAAGCCGCAGGTAGTATTGCCAACCAGAATTATAAAATCAATGCTTCTGCGCGTGATCCAAATCTTGACCTGGCGTTTTCAGCAAATGGAAGTTTTTCAGGCAAATATCCTACCGCAGATTTTGTTGCTACAATAGACAGCATTAAAACATTGCCACTGCATTTTACAACAAGTAAGATGATCTATCACGGCGATATCGCCGGAAATTTTACCAATGTAAATCCCGACAGTCTTGCCGGAAATTTAGTAGTTACACATTCCATCCTCGTGAATGACAGCCAGCGAATCACTTTGGATTCTGCACAAATTATTGCGGATAACTCCCCAGGCAATCAAAGTTTATCGGTAAAAACAGACTTTCTTTCGGCATCAATAGCGGGTACTTATAAACTTACCCAGCTTGCTGATGTTTTTAAACAGGCGATCAACCCCTATTTTGCCATAGGATCTGCAAAGGATACTGTAAAAGTTGATCCTTATCATTTTACTGTAACCGCCGGAGTGGTTGATAATCCGGCATTACATGCGTTTCTGCCATCGGTTACCAGCCTCAAACCGATTAATCTTTCTGGAAATTTTGCCAGCGACAGTGGTTGGAATCTTGCAATCAGGTCGCCGCATATTGTATATGGAACGATGGTAATTGATTCGGTGAATTTTAATGCGGGTACCAAAAACGGCGCACTCGCTTTTAATACTTCTCTAAGGCGATTTGAAAGTGGTAAATCTTTAAATATATATGCAACCACATTAGACGGCACCCTTCAGAATAATAAGCTTGATTTTACATTAACCGTTAAAGACAATAAATCAAAAAATAAATACAGGCTGAGTGGCATGCTCAATCAGCCTGCTTCGGATAAATATGTCTTTAGCTTAAAACCTGACAGCCTTCTGTTGAATTATAATAAATGGACTGTCAATGCAGATAATCAGATTCAATATTTTAATAAAGATATTAATGCCCACAATTTTATTTTAACACAGGGAAATCAGCATTTAAGCATCAACAGTACCGGCACTCAGCCAAATTCACCCATGCAGCTTAGCTTTCAGAATTTTAAAATTGAAACGCTGACCGGTTTTGTGCAAAGTGATTCTCTGATGGTAAATGGGTTATTAAATGGAAACGCAACCGTAAAGAATATTCAAACCCAGCCAACTTTTACAACAGACCTTAGCATAGATAGTCTGAGCATTTATAATGACACGATCGGCCGGCTTACAGCAAAAGTAAATAACAACGTAGCTAATACTTATCATGCCGATGTATCGCTTAGTGGCCGCGGAAATGAAGTAAATATCAATGGAGATTATGTAGTAAAACCTGTGAACAGCAGTTACGATTTTGTAGTGGATATTGTAACCCTTCAGATGAAAGCGCTTGAAGGATTTACAAAAGGCGCTTTGAAAGATGCAACCGGAAATATGTATGGAAAAATAGCCTTAAACGGCAGCCTGAAAAATCCAAATATTGATGGCAGAATTCAATTTAATAATACCGCATTTAATGTGACGATGCTTAATAATGTTTTTAAAATTGACAAATCAGCGATAGCGATCATCAACAATAAAGGAATAGAATTAAATAAATTTACGATTCGCGATGAAGCCAACAATGCAATTATAATCGATGGCGCCGTCAATACCCCCGACTTTTTTAATTACACTTTCAATTTAAAAATAAATGCACAAAACTTCCAGGCAATCAATTCTACCAATAAAGACAATAAACTTTTTTATGGAAAAATGGTTTTTTCTACCAGGCTTACGGTAACAGGAACACCTACTCATCCGGTTGTTGATGGCGATTTAACGATCAATGATAAAACTGATTTCACGGTTGTTCTTCCACAACAGGAACCCGGAGTTGAAAAAAGAGAAGGGATTGTGCGCTTTGTAGATATGAAGGCCACAGCAGAGGATTCTTTGTTTATGGCTCCTTATGATTCGCTCAAAAAATCTGCGCTCGTTGGGTATGACGTTTCACTCAATATCAATATTGATAAAAATGCAATATTTAATATGATTGTAGATGCAGCAAATGGAGATTTTTTAAAACTGAAAGGAACCGGGCAATTAACAGCAGGAATAGATGCCAGTGGAAAAATAACGCTGGTAGGTTCTTATGAAATTGATGAAGGTACTTACAACCTGTCGTTCAACTTTTTAAAAAGGAAATTTAATATTCAAAAAGGAAGCCGGATTGTATGGACAGGCGAACCAACCACTGCCCAGCTTAATGTAACCGCTATTTATATTGCAAACACAGCGCCTATTGACCTCGTGCAGGATCAACTGGCTGGTACAAATACCGTTGTTTACAAACAAAAACTACCTTTTGAAGTTCACCTTTTGCTTGAAGGAGAGCTTTTAAAACCCGTGATCACTTTTGACATTATACTACCGGAAAATAAAAATTATAATGTTTCAAAAGATGTGGTGAGCACAGTGGAAACGCGGCTCGCACAACTGCGCGAAGAGAATGGCGAAATGAACAAGCAGGTATTTGCTCTTCTGTTATTGAACCGCTTTGTGGGCGAAGATCCGTTTAGCAGCAGTGGTGGTTCCATGAATGCCGGCACTTTTGCCATGCAAAGTGTTAGTCGTCTTTTATCAGAACAGTTAAATGATCTGGCCACAAATCTTGTGCAGGGCGTTGACATCAATTTTGACCTTGCCACTACCCAGGATTATACCACAGGAACAGAACAGAACAGAACAGACCTGAATGTGGGAGTTACAAAAAGATTATTAAGTGACCGTCTGACAGTAACTGTCGGAAGCGATTTTGAATTGCAGGGGCCAATGCAAACAAATCAACAGGCAAGTAATTTGGCCGGAAATATTTCTGTAAATTATAAACTGAGTAAGGATGGCCGTTACATGTTGAGAGCTTATCGTAAAAATGATTATACAGAAGAAATAGAAGGATATGTGATAGAAACAGGGTTGGCTTTTGTGATTTCTGCGGATTATAACCGGTTCAAAGAATTATTTTCTACAAAAGAACAAAGGAGAAAGAAAAGGGAGATTAAAAAACAAAACAAAGAAATCAATAAAGAAGATAACACAAGATTGGTGAAGGAGAAAGAAGAGATCACTCCGCCCGTAAAAGCAACGGAAAATGACAAATAAAACAAGAATTTTATTTTTAGTAATTACAATGATCTTCGGGGCATCCTGCAACACGACTAAGTTGGTGCCCAAAGGAGACGCATTATATACCGGTGCAACCATTAAAGTAAAAGATAGTACACTTTCAAAAAAAGAAAAGAAAAAGATCGTTGATCAGACAAAGGGATTACCGCGCCCTTTACCGAACAGCAAATTTTTAGGTATTCCGTTCAAACTGATCCTGTACAACATGGCCGGAGATACTTCAAAGCATGGTTTTATCAGAAAATTTCTCAGAAAAATCGGGCAGCCTCCTGTTTTATTGAGTAGTCTGAATCTCGATTATAATGTAAAGATCTTACAAAATTTTTTGCAGAATATTGGATACTTCCAGGCCGAAGCATCCGGTGATACCATTGTAAAAAAGAGAAAAGGCCATGCATATTATACGTTGACCGGTGGCCCTCAATACATAATAAAGGGAGTAATATTCAGTGCCGATAGCTCTTCTATCGGGCAGGCAATCCGCGATACAAAACCGGGATCAATCCTGCATCCCGGCGATCCTTTTAACCTGGAAGTAATCAAAGGGGAGCGGGAACGCATTGACGGACTTTTAAAAGAAGAAGGTTATTATTATTTCAGCCCCGATCTATTGATCATTGATGCCGATAGTACTATAGGAAATCACCAGGTAAATATGTACCTGAAGGTAAAAAATACTACACCTGCCCAGGCAAAAAAACCTTACGTCATTGACAATGTTTACATCTATCCAAATTATCACCTTAACGGAAACAGGATTGATACTGCTCATGAAAACCAATATCTTTATGATGGGTATTATATTGTAGATCCGCGCAAAAAATTTAAACCAAAATTGTTTCCTGAAATCATGCGTTTTGACTCAGGAGATGTTTATAATCGCGCCGACCACAATCTTACTTTGAGCAGGTTAATTAATCTTGGTGTTTTTAAATTTGTAAAAAACAGGTTTGAGCTTGAACCAAATGCCAGCGAAGGAGATACCGGAAGGCTTAATACCTATTATTACCTTACGCCTCTTCCAAAAAAGAGAATACAGGCAGAAATATCCGGGAATACTAAATCAAATAACTATGTCGGTTCATCAGTGACGGTCACACTCGGTAACCGCAATACTTTCAAAGGTGCGGAGCAATTAACTGTGCATGCAAATGTAGGAAGCGAAGTACAGTACAGCGGCTATCAAAGTGGCTTTAATACGTATCGTACAGGTGGCGGCGTTACATTTACGATTCCAAAGTTTGTAGTTCCATTTTTTCATTTAAATACCACCAACGCCTTTGTACCGAAAACAAAAATTGATGTTGGATACGACCTTCTGAACCGCAGAAAATTATACACTTTGAATTCATTTAATGCGCAACTTGGTTATGAATGGAAACCAAATATCAAAGTGACGCAAAATCTGAATCCATTCGCTATAAATTACGTGAAGGCGCTCAATGTAACACAATTGTACAAAGACAGTCTTCATGATAATCCCATCTTAAAACACGCTATAGATACGCAATTTGTTTTTGGGTCTAATTATACTTATACCATTGATCCTTTTGTAAATAATGCTTATGGTACAGGCTTGTATTTTAGCGGCTTAGCGGATCTTTCCGGAAATATTGCCGGTTTGTTTGTGCCTGTTGATCCTGTTACAAAACAAAAAAGGC
>DATILZ010000065.1:0-3414 GCA_035475995.1 Hanamia sp.
AATACAGAAACTTACCTGGATGGGCGACAGTACGAAACAAAAAGCAATTGTAAAATTAGAAGCGATCAAGAAGAAAATCGGTTATCCGGATAAATGGAAAGATTTTTCTGCAATGGAAATCGGCAGGGAAAGTTATTTGCAAAACCTCATAAACGCAGGAATCTGGTGGCATAATTTTGAAATAAATAAACTGGGAAAACCAGTTGACCGCGAGGAGTGGGCAATGTATCCGCAAACTTACAATGCGTATTACAATCCCGCAAATAATGAAATCGTTTTTCCTGCTGCGGCATTCATTGTCCCCGGATACGCTGATAAAGGCCTCGATGATGCAACCATGTATGGCTATGTCGGCGCAAGTTATATTGGCCATGAAATCACTCATGGTTTTGATGACCAGGGACGGCTTTATGATGCACAGGGAAATTTGCACAATTGGTGGACAAAAAAGGATTCTGCAGAATTTGCAAAAAGGGCAGCGGTAATTATCAAGCAATTCGATGAATACGAACCATTACCCGGAACACACATAAATGGACGCGCTACACAGGGTGAAAATATCGCAGATCTGGGCGGACTTGAAATTGGCATTGATGCATTTAAAAAATCAGTTGCTTATAAAGAAAATAGAATCATTGGCGGACTTACACCAATGCAACGTTTTTTTATGGGGTATGCTTTGAGCTGGTTGTATGAAATGCGGCCTGAATTATTGAAAAACCGTTTGATGACGGATGTACATGCGCCGGCCAAATATAGAGTCAATGGTCCTTTCAGCGATATTGACCAGTTCTATTCCACATTTGAAGTAAAGCCTGGAGATAAGATGTTCAGAGCAGATAGTTTGAGAGTAAGGATCTGGTAGATTGCAAATAATGCTTCAGAAGGTTTAGAGAGGTTTGAAATGTTTAGGTGGCGAAAAATCAAATTCAGCTTATTTGTGCTTTTACTGACTTTTAAACAATGAAAATAACCAAAGGAATATGATGTAAATAACTTTACAAATTAGATTGTAATGCAGGACGGAATGAAACAATCTTGACTATTGAGAAGTTTAGAGCGTTTAGAAATGCTTGATTGAAAAATGTAAAAACCGGCTATTTGTTCTTTTACTGAAAAACCTTATGAAATAGAAACAGTCCCTCCTTAAAACATTAGATTTCTAATAGAAAAATTTAAGATTTTCCTCTCTGATTAGCTTCAAAAACCCTGATAAAATTACCCCCCATTATTTTATCAATATCCGTTTTTGAATAACCACGTCTTACCAGTTCTTTGGTAATTTCCGGATATTTTGTTACGTCTGTCAATACTTTTGGAGTAATACTGATTCCATCGAAATCACCGCCAAGGCCGACATGATCAATTCCTGCGAGTTTAATAATGTGTTCCATGTGATCAAATAATAAGCTGAAAGGCGCCTGCATCGCTTCAATTTCTTCAGGATATCTTTTTGCAATGATATCATCGGCTTCAAAATCCTTTTTACCTGATGCTATCAACTCCTTTATCTCAGCCCGGTGTTTTTGAAAATATACTTTTTGTTTTGCAGCAACAGTACTGTCAAGAAATGCCGGATAAAAATTCAGATCTATAACGCCGCCATTTTTACCGACTGCTTTTATCATATCGTCTTTCAAATTTCTAAAAGCCGGACAAAGGGCGTAACAATCGCTATGCGAAACCAGAATTGGTTTTGTTGAAATACTAATGGCATCCCAAAAAGTTTGATCACCCACATGGCTCAGATCTACCATCATGCCTAATTCGTTCATTCTTTTCACGACCTGCCTGCCAAAATCGCTCAATCCTTTTTTCTGCGAAGTGGTATCCGTTTTCCCATTTATTTTCTGATTTCCGGATTCATATTCTGCGCTGGTAGCCCATGAATTATTATTGTTCCACGTTAGCGTCATGTATCGAACGCCACGCTCATACAAACTGTCTATTTTTTTCAAATCCTCTTCTATCATATGACCGCCTTCAACACCCATCATTGATGCGAGTTTATGTTCACTTACCGCCTTTTTCAATTCTTTTGGATTGGTAACGATCACCATCTTTGACGGATTTCTTTTTACCCATGCATATAAAGTATCTATTTCACGATTTGCAAACTGGTAAGGATTTTTCTGCTTCCCGTCACAAAAAATAGAAAATACCTGTACATCCAAACCTCCACGAAGTATGCGGTTCAGATCACTATGGGTTTTACCGGAAAGATCCTGATCAAGACTATAGCCACGTTCAATACAAGTGCTGATAATGTCGTTGTGTGTATCGCAAACAATTGCATCTGCATGTATCTTTTTATAGGGTTGTGAATTTGCAGAGGTAGCTATGATAGCTACAAAAGAAAATAAAACGAACACTTTCATTTTTCTGATAGTTTACATGATTGCAAAAGGCTTTCCGAATTTATTATTTCAAAAAAACTAAAAATAATTCAAGATGAAATTAAGAGCAAAATACTTTCAAAACGACTGAAACTAAAAATGTTTTGTGATGAAGATTTTAAAAGTCTTCATCACAAAACATCATCCTTTAAAAAATTATTCTTTTACAAATTTGCTTACCGCCGTTTTACAACCATTATTGCAAGCTGCTTTTAAGAAATAAGTGCCTGCCGGTAATTTTGCAATATCCAGATCCAGAATATTTCCACCATTAATAACTGAGAACGCCTGCTGATATACTTTCTTTCCAGCCAGGTCAGTAATCATGATATGGATATTATTGTTTTCCGGTGATGAAACTACCAAATTCAAGGCATTTTTTGCCGGATTTGGATAGATCATATTTAAAGTAAGTGCATTTATTTTATCACCTTTAATTAAAATCACGTTAGAATAACTGGACTGACCATCTTTGTCAATCTGCATTAACCGGTAATATACATTTCCGCCTGGCGCTTTATTATCAGCATATTGATAATTTAAAGCGGAACTGCTATTGCCGTTAGTCGCTTTTGAATTTACAAAAGCTAATTTTCTAAAATCATTTCTATTAAAAGAATACTGAACCTCAAAACCGGTATTATTCAATTCTGTAGCAGTTGACCAGTTCAGGATATTCTGACTACCGGAATGTTCCCCTTTAAAGCTACGAAGGGAAATTGGAAGCGGAGAGCCACTTGCTGAAATCGTAAAATCTCCTCTGTCTGATAGATTATTACCAAAACTATATACGCGTATTTTGTAACTTATTCCTGCCACCGCATTAATAGTAAGCTGTTCCATTCCGCCTGCCTGTAAAGCATCACTGCAGGAAAGCGCAACCAACGTAGCACAATCACCTCTGTAAACCTGAAGTACTCCATCAAAAGTGGCGCTACCATTCATAGTAACGATAACGGATCCGGTTTTGAGAGCTGTAAATTGATACCAAACATCGTCATCGGCAGTACCAACATAA
>DATILZ010000066.1:0-6388 GCA_035475995.1 Hanamia sp.
TTTGCCACGGATGTATCTTTTGCTTCCACATTCGCGATGGCAGAATAATATTGAGGCTTTCCATTTTGTCCTTGCTGTGGCCCGATAAAATGAATCACACTTGCCAATGGATGTTGGTTGGCCAGCAACTTTGCAGAATCCGCTGCCGCCTGCGCGGTATTTCTTAAAGAATCAGCAGATAAGCCACTCAGATAATCTGCAAGTGCTTTATCAGCATCATCAATATTTTTTCCTATTTCACCTATATTATATACTTCCCAAAACTGTAGATAAGCAGAAGCCTGCAACAAGTTTCTTACTCTTTCTGCATCCTGAACACCTGCCAGTTCGATATTGATAATACCCTTATTTGCATCTAAATTAATTGAAGGAGAAGCAACACCAAACTGGTCGATACGTTTTAGAAGAACTTTATACGTCTGATTGATGGCAGTTTTGGAAGTTGCGGTCAGATCATTTAAAACTGTTTGATCATTATCAGTTATCTTGATTGTCTTTCCTGCACCTGCAAAAACAGAAGCAAGGCTAACGCCTGGATTTTGTTGTTTGAAAACCTGCCCGAACAAAGTGATATAATCGAGGTCGCTGGTTACTTTTTCTTCATTTGCCGTTGCAAGCGCTTTTAACAAAGCAGGATCTTTAGGATTATTACTTAACGATTTTAATAAACCATCCAGGCTTACATTTAAAGTAACGGCCATCCCACCCTGAAGATCGAGTCCGAGACTCAATTCGTTTTCTTTTGATTTCTGATAAGTAGTTCCTAATACCGGATATATCTTATCATCCCTGGTGCTGTCAAGATAATGATGGAATGTTTTTTGTACAAGCTCATCTTTTTGATCTCCGGAAATGCCGGGATGACTTTGACTAACAAATTTTACTGCCTTTGCTTTCATTTTATTCTCATGTCCATTAACCACCCAGGTAAAAGAAAGCTGATACACAGAGATAAGAATAAGCATAATGGCAAAGAACCACACCAAACCTTTCAGTTTCATAACTTGATTTATTTTTTAGAAGTTCGCAAAGATAGGGGTTTGATATGAAAATTTTTAAGGAGATTAGTAGAATATGAAAGATATTTTTTTCATAAAATTTGACGATCAAATGACCATTATATTTAACTGGGATTTTTTTGCTGCAATAACTACCCTTAAATTTTAAGCAAATGAAAATTCTTGTATTTCGCCCTGATGCAATTAGTTGCGTTTATGCTTCCCATTAAATATTATCAAATAAAGCAGCAGAAAAATTATTCTCCATTTTTTATAGGCAAAATGCAATAAAAGGATAAGTTGAAAATTTACCAATTACTCTTCATGCCATTGCAAAACATAAAGTACAACCATTAGCAAAAAATGTTATAAGTTTTATACAGTATTCTTCTATCACCTGTCACTTTAAAAAAATTGTTTCACAGTTTTATTAATAATAATAAATGAATTTTTATTATTTGAAACGCATTTAACTAATACCGGTTTTATATAATTTGACAAATTGCATAACCTTACTTATAAAAATTTTAATTTATTCATTCGGTCTTATTCCACATTATTTTTTCTCCTCTTTGGCAATTGGCAAATTATTTTTTCACAGGCAAAAATTTTCTAATACCTATTTTTACTAATGTTTAAATTTTATAAACGAATTTATTATCAAAATTAAATAATCAAATAAAGATTATACAATTAATATACAAAATAATTATTAAATATAAATTTGATGTATTCTTATAACAATTTTTAGAATATCCATTAAATAATGAAAATATTCATAAAAGTAACAATAACTAAACTGTCAATTTAACAGCCAAAAAACAAAAAAATATTAATTTTTATTTTTAAAAAGGAGTTCCGGTATTAGTGAATCTTCAAATTTTACTTTTATTTAAAAATAAATTTAATTTGATACTCCTTATCAGCTTAAAACCAGCATTTTAATATACGATATCTGCCATAAAGACAAAATTTATATGAAGGAACTAAATAGGAGAAAAAAAAGGCCTGTGTGGTCATTTTATTTAGATGTAAAAGTTAATGTAAACAGTAATAATTAATTGATAATGAATATATACTTATGATTATAGTATTACCAATATTATTAGCTTTGCTTTTCCTGATTATTTTTTTAAAATTACCAATTTCATTAGCAGGAACAATCCTATCTTTGGCAACGAAATTTCTAACAGTTCAAAAAATGATAAAAAAATTTGCGGTTCTAATTTTTGTAATAATGGCATTTTTGTCATGCTCCTCTCCTAAGGCTTTAGAATATAAAACATTCCATAATTTTTCAATTCAAAGTCTTGGATTCGATAAATCTGCAATAAGTCTTAACCTGGAATATTATAATCCAAACAATTACGGGATGCAATTGAGAAGTACAGATCTGGATATTTTTATAAATGGAAATTTATTTGGGCATAGTTCTATGGATACTTTGATCAGAATTCCACGACATGATACATTTAGTATTCCTGTAAAATTTGATGTCAATATGCAAAGCATTTTTAAAAATGCCTGGAATACTTTGATCGGTAAAGAGGTTTTGGTGAAGCTTTCGGGGAAAGTAAAAGTCGGAAAAGCAAATGTCTTTATGAGTTTTCCTGTAAATTATGAATCAAAAGAAACCTTCTCATTTTTCTAAATTCAGCATTTTAGACTCTCAGTAAAAGAACAAATAAGTGAGATTTGGATTTCCTTTTCACCGTTTTTATTTATAAAAACGGGCGTTTTTTTTAACCGGTAAGTGTGAAAGTCAACTCTTTTTAGAAATTTAATGTGTTGCCGGGGTAGAATCTACACTTGGAGAAAACCGGCATGGAGGTGGTAATTTTTTTGTTGCAGATGGTTCTGCAGTTATATCATCTGCATCATAGCCCATATTTGCAAGAGCGGTTTTAATGTTTTCAATATTTGTTCTGTCAGTGTACCAAACTACGGTAACTGTATGTCTTTTATAGTCTGCTTTTACCGAGGAAACTCCGTATTCGTGGACTAAAAAGTTCTCTACCCCGGTTTCACAAATCTCAGCTTGCAAACCAGGCGTTTTTATTACCGCCTTCTCTACAGCTTTTTGTTGAGCAAACCCGGAATTGGAAAATGCGATTGACGCAACAATTCCAAGAATAAAAGCTTTCATTGCCAAATACTTTTTATAAATTTAAGGGATTTGCTTCCAATTTGCAGGATCGTGGCGCCAGTTCAACAAGGCACTTTGATCTTCTTCAGAAATTTTATTTTGCTCAATAGCCAGGGCAATTAATGAATCATAATCTGTAAGCGATTTTAATGGAATCTGATACCGTTCAAAAGCATTTTTCGCTTCCGGAAATCCATAATTAAATATAGAAACCATTCCATCAACCTGTAGCGCGGCATTTTTTAAAACATCAACCACCTGCAAACTGCTCTTACCCGTTGACACCAAATCTTCCACCACCACTACCCTTTTTCCTGGCTCATAAAATCCTTCAATCTGGTTTCCCAAACCATGTTCTTTTGGTTTTGGCCTTACATAAATGTAGGGAAGTTTTAGCTGATCTGCAGCCATAGCACCCCAGGGAATTCCGGCAGTTGCTACGCCGGCAATCATATCAGCATTTTCAAAAGTTTGAAAAATCACATTGCACATTTCCGATTTTATAAAATCACGGATAAAAGGAAATGAAAGAATTTTTCTATTATCGCAATATATCGGGCTTTTCCACCCGCTGGCCCAGGTAAAAGGGTGTTCAATATTTAATTTTATTGCATTAATTTGTAACAGCTTTTCAGCAATCGCTTTTTTATCGGTCATGCTGCGAAGATAATAAACACGTATGAGCTACATTACAATTTACTTTGGGGATAAACCGGTTTTTCTTTGCGATGAAATCACTTCTGAAATTGAAGAATACCGCCATCATCCTGATGCCGTTTTTATTGATGAACTTTCCACCGCTGCGATCAATTCTTTGTTACATGAAATTAAAAAAACACAGTTTCATGCCGGAATTATTTCAGGTGAAAATTTTAATAAATTAAAAGCGGATTTTTTCAAACATTTTCATCTAATAAAAGCTGCAGGCGGCGTTGTAAAAAATGAAAATGAAGAAATATTATTGATGTTTCGCCGGGGAAAATGGGATTTACCAAAAGGAAAGTTAGACGATGGAGAAACACTTGAAGAATGTGCAAAAAGAGAAGTAGAGGAAGAAACAGGATTGAAAAAATTAGAGATTATAAAGGCAATTACCATCACTTATCATACCTATGTTCAGTTTGGAAAACACAATTTAAAAGAAACCCATTGGTATGCAATGCAAACGAAAGGAAATGAAAAATTAATTCCACAAACCGAAGAGGATATCACTGAACTGGCATGGGTAAAAAAAGAAGATCTACAAGAATATTTATCTAACTCTTTTCCTGCTATTGCCGAAGTTCTGCAAGTGCCGGTTCGATGATTCCCATATCTTTCCCATATCTTTCCCATATCTTTCCTATACCCTTCCTATACCCTTCCCATACCCTTCACATACCTTTCCCATACCTTTCCCATACCTTTCCTATACTCTCCCCATACTCTCCCCATACTCTCCCCATACTCTCCCCATACTCTCCTCATACATAACCCATACACTCCTCATACGGAACTCATACACTCCATGGGGTTATTTTGGTAGTATAAAGTAGTATAAAGTAGATTGTGTAAACGGTTTTAGAGTCGCATTTAAGGGCCTTGCGCTGAGCGAAGGATAGTGCAGCTGGCTCCTCAATAAAACGAATAAACCAAGTGTTACTTTTCCTACAATTGTGGAAGTGCCAAAAAAAATCTAAATAAGAAAACGCAGCAATGTTCATTTTACTGTATAAATAACTTTTTTCCAGTAAAAAAATTACCATAAACTACTTTTTTGAAATAACCTTTTAATCATTCTTTCTTCTGCTTTGATATGGGAAGTTGCGTTTTTTCTTTCAATAAAAGATAACCACAACCTTCTTTGAGTTTTTCTTGTTTAGACAAAAATCTGATCTTTTAAAATGGTTCATTAGCTTAGTGGACTCTATTTTAAAAATAAATAACTGCTTAATTCCTTTTCACAATATATTTTTGTGAAAAAACAATATAATTCATGATCCACAATTTCAACGCCGGCCCTTCTGTTCTTCCGCAAAACGTATTGCAGGAAGCTTCAAAAGCAATTATCAATTTTAACAACAGCGGTTTATCAATTTTAGAGATTGGACATCGCACCCCGCTTTTTGAATCGGTAATGAACGAAGCGATTTCTTTGGTAAAAGAATTAATGAACCTGGATGATGACCATGAAGTTTTGTTTATGCATGGTGGCGCTACTGTTCAGTTTATGGAGGTGCCGATGAATTTATTGAATGAAAATGATACGGCGGCTTATGCAGATACCGGCGTATGGAGCACTAAAGCGATCAAAGAAGCCAGGCTGTTTGGAAAAGTAGATGTAGTGTGTAGTTCAAAGGAAAGTAATTATAATTTTATTCCGAAAGGTTTCAGTATTCCGGAAGATGCTGCCTATTTTCATGTTACTACAAACAACACCATTTATGGCACTCAATGGCAGGAAATTCCAAAAGTGAAAATGCCGGTCATAGCCGATATGTCAAGCGATATCCTGAGCAGGAAAATTGATTTCAACTCTTTCGGATTAATCTTTGCCGGCGCACAAAAAAATATGGGTGCGGCCGGAACAAACCTTGTTGTCATTAATAAAAATATTTTAGGAAAAGTAAAACGATCCATTCCGGCAATAATGGATTACCGCAATCATATTGAAGCACACAGTATGCTCAATACTCCTCCTGTTTTTGCTATATATGTTTCGATGCTTACGCTTCGCTGGCTAAAAGAAAATGGCGGTGTGGAAGCGATGGAAAAACTGAATAATCAAAAATCTGCATTACTATATGACGCCATTGACAACAGTAAAATTTTTAAAGGAACAGTTGTAAGAGAAGATCGCAGTAAAATGAATATTTGTTTTGTAATGGAAGATGCAGAAAAGGAAAAATCATTTTTGGATTTTGCCAAACAAAATAATATTTATGGCATAAAAGGGCATCGTTCTGTAGGTGGCTTCCGTGCTTCTTTGTATAATGCTTTACCCCTCAGCAGTGTGAAATACCTGGTAGAAAAAATGGAAGAGTTTGAAAAGGCATTGTAGGAAACAGATTTTAACTGGGAACCACAAAATCAGGCAATAGCGTTTAAAGAATGTTCTTTTGAACATTCTCTAATTCTCTATTTTATTACAAATAATTTATTGTATATATTTTTTTCTAAATCCAATGAATTTTTGCTTGAAAATCCGTTTATTTGTTAAAATAATTCCACATTTTTTCCACTCCGGCAATAATCAGCAACATAT
>DATILZ010000067.1:0-6558 GCA_035475995.1 Hanamia sp.
AGCGTTGTTTTCTTCTGTAATGCGAGCAAATATTCCTGTTTTGCATTGTTTAGTTCTTCACTATAAATCTCATAAAGCGGAGCCCCTTTTGGAACATAATCGCCGGTCTCCCTGAAAAATAGTTTCTCAATTCGTCCGCCAACCCTTGCACTCACATCAGTTACTTTAGTTTCATCAAAATTTAAGGTGCCGGTTAATGTCATTTGATTGCCAACAAATTCCTTTCTGATGGTATCTACCCCGATATTTCCCAATTGCATTTGCTCAGGACTTAACTGAAGTTCATTATTGTTTTTTTCCGCCGCACTTTTTTTGACTGCCGTTAATTCCATGTGGCAAATTGGACATTTGCCCGGCTTTGATTCTACCACTTGTGGATCCATGGAACAGGTGTAATAAATATCAGGGTTTGTGACTGCGGTTTTTGTTTTGTTCTTACATGATGCGATCAGCAATAAAGAAAAGGCAATTGCGAGTTTGCAAATCGTTTTATTTATTTTTTTATAACTCATTTTATAACCTTTTTATTTTTTCAAATCATTTGTTTTTGCCCGCTGTCTGACCTTCGGTACCGACAGCTACTTTACATTTATAAACCCTTCGCTGTCTATTAAAAATTGGGCATTTGTGGCCACACTATCCTTTGCATTCAAACCCGATGTTATTTCTATTAAATTATTGGTTGAAATGCCGGTTGTTATTGGCTGCGCTTTAAAAACATCGCCTCTTTTTAGAAAAACTATTTTGTTTAATCCAAGAGACAGAACCGATTCTTTTGGAAGCCAATTACCAGCTTTTGTATCAACGTTTACTGTCGCTTTTACCTGGCTTCCTACCGGAATCATTAGTTTTGAATTATTCAAATAAACCCTTGCTGAAACAGTCTTCGATTTATTTTTATAAAACGGTTCTATAAAATCAATTTTGGAAAAAATCTTTTTATCAGGAGCTGTTTCAGCAATGATGGTTACGGGTGTTCCTTCTTTTATCAATGAAGTTTCTCCGGGAAAAAAATTAAGATTTACAAAAACATGATTCATATTATTTACCTGCAAAACCGGCTCTCCTTTTTGAACATACATTCCTTCTTTAACTGATAATTCCTGGGTAACCATTGAATTATTTATTGATTCAGATTCATTCATATTTCCTGCTTCATGCACATGGCCGGAATAAGGGCTGTAAACGCTGACACTGAAAATTGTTTGATGAGTAGCAATGATTTTATCAACCTGATTTTCGGTCATTCCAAGCAATAACAATCTTTGTTTAGCTGCATTAATTAATGTCGTATTTGTGGGATCGTTTTTTACAAGGAACAAAAGATTTTGTTGCCCGGTCAATAATTCCGGACTATAAATATCCATGATCTTATCGCCTGTATGAATCGGCTGATAACGATATTTTACATAAAGTTTTTCTATTCTTCCGCCAACTCTTGATGCAATAGTTTTCATAAATCTTGTATCATAATTTACACTTCCCAGTGCTTCTAATTGTATTTTTTGTTGTGAAAATTTCATCGTGGTTACCGGTATAGAAGAGATGACTGTGTTATTGTTTGATTGAAGCACAGTAGAAAGACTAATATTGGAAATTTCCCTGCTCGCATTTACTTTTTTTACCAATGGCATTCCACAAATCGGACAATTGCCAGGTTCATGCCTTATTATTTGCGGATGCATCGGACAGGTGTATGTTTCTTCTGTCGCTGTATTTTCGGAATTACCGGATTTGCTTTTACAGCCATTTGAAATAAACAATATCCAAAGGGCAAAAGGCAATATGTAAATGAGCGTGTTTTTCATCGTTGATCTATTTTATTTCCAAAATTTTATCCATCTCCGCCTGCAGATCTAATAAATCCTGCAACTGATCGAGATAATCAAGTTGTGTCATATTCAGGGTTTGCCATGCATCAAATAATTCAAATAATTCGCCTGTATTTTGCTCATACGCCAATTGCATCACCTGGTAATTTTTTTTCAATGCAGGAATAATATTTTCTTCAAATAATTGCAACTGCTTTTTTTTACTGTTGATGGAAGCCAGCAACCCTTCCGCCTCTCCGGATGCTTCGTTTAAAATCACCTGCTTTTGCGCTTCAAAGGATTGTTCCTTCCATTTTAAACTTTCGATATTGGCTTTATAAGAACCTGCTGACCATGGAGCTAAAGGAATTTTTACTGTAGCCATTAAAGTATAGATCCAGGGATTTTGACCGAAGCTAAACATGTGGCTATATTGCACACCAAACTGTGGTAATTGCTTTGTTTTCTCCAAATTCAGTTGAAGCTCATTAACTTTAAGATCCTCTTCTACCGCTTTAATATCGCTCCGCGCTCCAATTAAATAATTGGTATCTATTGCCGGATAGTTCTTAATCGTATAATTCGTATCAATCTCAAAATCTTCATTTTTATCATGCTTCATTAATGTATTTAATTGAATTTGTTTCTGCTTTATCTGGTTGTTCAATGCTTCACGCTGATTTTCAATTTTCCCCACCTCTGCTTTTGCTTTGTAATAAGCATTTAGTTTTCCCAAATTATTCTTATACCGCAACTCAGTACTTTGAATCATAAAATTCAACAGCTTTTCATTTTCATTTAGAATGGTTTGTTTTTTTTCAATCACCAGCCAGTCGTAATAATTCTTCTTTGCTTCTGCATATAATTCATTTAGTGAAGCCTGTTTATTTTCTTTGTTTACTGATGATAAAGCCTGCAAATATTCAGCATTGGCATTTTGTTCTTTTTTATTGGGAAACATTTGTGAAGCAGAAATCATAAATGAACCCATGCCTTTACCTGTTGCAGACGCTTTTGCCCTGTTGAAATTATATGGTGTCATCCATAAACCGGCTCCAAACTCAGGAGGAGCCCAGCTTTTAGCACCCTTGGCCGCTTCGTCCAAAGAGCGGATCTGGGCATCATACATCTTCATTTCCGGATGATCTTTTTGAATGACCGAAAATATATTTTCAAGACTCATTTTTGTTTGACAATAAGTATTTATGGTAAACAAACAAATAATGGAGATTGCTATTGATCGTTTCATGATTTAAAATTTTATTTCAGCCCTTTATAATTACTGGCTGTTGGCTTTATTTTTCACTAAAATTTTTCTTTTCCTGGACAGAAGGACAAGGAACATTTCCATAAGAGCAGAAAACACAACAATCGCCGGCTTTGGGTTTTAAAATTTCTAGGCATTGCTCACATTTATAAAAGTATTGACAGGCGTCGGTTGGCATTTTTTCTTTCTTTTGATGTCCGCAGTGCGGGCATGTAATTGTTGATTCAATGATGATTTCCATTTTTTATATTTTAAAATTGATTTCCAGGTTAAAAGTTGTTTTGTAAGAAATGAATTTGATTTGAAATTATTTTTGATGGCTAATGTTTTACTTCCAGCACTTCAATTTTTCCATACTTCCTCAATTCATATTCTTTATTCATTAAGAATATAACGGGTGTTACTAAAAGGATAAATATAGAAGAGGTAAATACGCCGCCAATCATAGGTAATACAATTGGTTTCATCACATCGCTGCCTACTCCGGAACTCCAGAGAATCGGAATCAGACCAAAAAGAATCACACAAACCGTCATTATTTTTGGCCGTAATCTTTTAGCCGCTCCGGATATCACATATTCCCGCAAATCGGCCCTGGTAATTGTTTCTTTAGAGTTACCTTTTGCTTCTACCAACTGCTGCATGGCATCATTGAGGTAAATAACCATTACGATACCTGTTTCCACTATTAACCCAAACAAGGCAATAAAGCCCACAGCTACTGCCACAGATAGGTTAACACCCCAGAAGTAAATCATATAAGCGCCTCCAATCAATCCAAAAGGGATGGTGATTAAACTTAACAAGGCTTCTCTTGCGGAATGAAAAGCAAAGTACATGCAGACAAAAATGATGAGCAGCACAACCGGTAAAATGATCTTCAATGTTCTTTCACTGCTGATTAAATTTTCATACTGCCCGCTCCAATCTATAAAATATCCTTTGGGCAATTTGGTAAGCATGGTGTTTAATCTGCTTTGTGCTTCCTGAACCGTGCTGCCCATGTCTCTGCCCCGCACATTAAATAAAACAGTTCCCCGTAATAGTGCGTTTTCAGAATTGATCATTGGGGGCCCTTCGGTAATTGCAATATCTGCGACAGCATTTAATGGAATCGGGCCGAACTGTTTGGTTTGAACCTGCAAACTTTTCAACGCTTCCATATTGTCTCTGAAATCCTGTCCATAGCGGGCGATGACGGGAAACCGCTGGCGACCTTCAATCGTAGTAGTGAGCTTCATTCCGCCCAAAGCGCTTTGTACCACTGCATTTACATCATCTACACTTAAACCGTAGCGGCTTATTTCGTCTCTTTTAATTTTAATGTCAATATATTTTCCCCCTGTAATGGGTTCTACATACAAATCTTTCACCCCGTTTATTCCCTGCAATTCAGTTTTTATTTTTTGAGAAAAAGCGTAAATCGTATCCAGGTTTTGCCCATACACTTTCACGCCAACATCAGTTCTGATGCCCGTTGAGAGCATATTGATGCGGTTAATAATTGGCTGCGTCCATCCGTTGGTAACTCCGGGAATTTGCAATTTGCTGTTCAATTCATTGATAATATCTTCTTTTGTTATACCCGCTCTCCATTCAGATTTTGGTTTCAGTAAAATGATTGTTTCAATCATACTGATGGGAGAGTTATCAGTAGCAGTATTAGCTCTTCCGGCTTTGCCCAAAACATTTTTCACTTCAGGAACGGAGGCAATTATTTTATCCTGAACCTGTAGGATCCGCTTTACTTCTGTATTGGAAACATCGGGTAAAGTTATCGGCATAAACAAAATGGAGCCTTCATCGAGCGGCGGCATAAATTCTTTCCCCAAACTCAGGATGAGCGGAATACTTACAATTAAGGCAATAATGTTGATAGCAATGGTCGTTTTCCGCCATTTGATACAGAGCCGGATGATGGGTTCATATATTTTTTGCATACCCCGGTTGATAGGATTTGCATTATCCGGAGCGAATCTTCCTCTCATAAAAAATGAAATCAATACAGGAGTAAGTGTTATAACAAGCAGGGCATCTACTGCTATAATGAATGTTTTGGTGTAGGCCAACGGTGCAAACAATTTCCCTTCCTGCCCGGTAAGAAGGAAAACCGGCAGAAACGAAGCGATAATAATTACAGCAGAAAAAAACACTCCCCTGGAAACCTGTTTACACGAACTTTCAATAATACGCAATCTTACCGCTTCCGGTATTTCTAAATAATTCCTTTTGCGCCTTATTTTTTTGAAAATATTTTTCATTTTTATTTTGATTTATTAGCAGGATCGTTTTGCCATTGTGATAAATTATGATACGCATTTTCCGACATGATAATGCCATTGTCAACGATCACGCCTATGGCCAGCGCGATTCCTGTGAGCGACATAATGTTGGATGAAAGTCCAAAGGCATTCAGCAAAATAAAGCTGATCGCAATGGTGATGGGAATCTGGATGATGATGTTCAGCGCGCTTCGCCAATGAAAAAGAAAGAGCAAAACGATCAGCGAAACGGCGATCATTTCTTCTAATAATTTTCCTTTAATATTTTCTATGGCGGCTTCGATTAATGTGCTCCGGTCATACGCGAATTTAAAATGGACGCCAGCAGGCAAACCTTTTTCTACATCTTTCATTTTTGCTTTTACAGCATGAATTACTTTGTCTGCATTTTCTCCATAACGCATAACTACTATTCCTCCAACAACTTCTCCTTCGCCATTTTGATCAAAAATTCCCAGCCGTTCGCCTCCACCCAACTGAACAGTTCCAATATCTTTTACCCTCACAGGAATGCCGTTGTTATTGGCAATTCCTATGTTTTCGATGTCTTCTTTATTCTTAATGTATCCCAATCCTCGAATGATGTAAGACATATCGCTCATTTCAAACTTTCTGCCGCCAACATCGTTGTTATTGGCTTTCACTTTATTCATTACATCCATTAAAGAGATATTGTAATACTGCAATTTCAATGGATCAACTACGATTTGATATTGCTTTTCAAAGCCTCCAAAAGAAGCGATTTCTGCAACACCCGGAACGGTTTGCAAGGCAAATTTGATATACCAGTCCTGTAAAGTTCTTTGTTCGCCGAGGTCTAAATTTTTTGCATCTAATGTGTACCAAAGAATATGGCCCACACCGGTGCCATCAGGCCCAAGTGCAGGAGTAACGCCGGGTGGAAGCAATCGTTGGGCGTAATTCAATCGCTCCAAAACGCGGGTTCGTGCCCAGTAAATATCCACATTGTCGTCAAAAATCACATACACAAAACTCATCCCAAACATCGAAGTGCCGCGGATGTTTTTGACTTTCGGAATCCCCTGAAGATTGGATACCAAAGGAAAGGTGATCTGGTCTTCCATGATCTGCGGGCTTTGCCCTTCCCATTCTGTAAAAACGATTACCTGGTTTTCCGAAAGATCCGGAATGGCATCAATCGGATTTTTTTGCACCGCAAATATTCCCCAGGTAAACA
>DATILZ010000068.1:0-4451 GCA_035475995.1 Hanamia sp.
TATGCCGGGCAGTATGCTTTTATAGCTTTATTAATCGTGGGGCTGGTTTTATTTTTTTTCCGGAAAATATACGGCGAAGCGGTAGGTGCTTTGCCATTAAATGGCGGTGCTTACAATATTCTCCTCAATACCACCAGCAAAGGAAATGCTTCTCTTGCTGCATGTTTGACAATACTTTCTTATATGGCCACCGCTGTGCTTTCTGCCTCCGAAGCGATGCAGTACCTGCACAGTGTTTTCCCGGTTTTTCCGGTCATTATAGCGACGATGGTAATCCTTACTATATTTTTGTTGCTTACCATTGGCGGCATCAGCGAATCCGCTTCTGTTTCTATGGTCATCTTTATTATTCATCTTTCCGTGTTGGCGTTATTGATCGGAAGCGCGGTTTATTTTGTGATCGTAAATGGGCTGGACATTGCAAATATCAATTTTCATTCGCCTTTAAAAGGAAGTATTTCCAATGCGATTTTTCTGGGTTTCAGCACTGCGATGTTGGGAATAACCGGCTTTGAAACATCCGCAAATTTTATAGAAGAACAAAAGCCGGGTGTGTTTCCAAAAACACTCAGAAATATGTGGGTTTTGGTAATGATCATCAATCCGGTAATTGCTTTGCTGGCTGTTTCTATCATGCCACTTGCAGAAGTTCCAGGCCATGAAGCTGCATTTCTTTCATTTATGGGCAGGCAAACAGGAGGCACGTGGCTGGCCACGGTCGTTTCGCTGGATGCTGCGCTGGTACTGAGTGGTGCGGTTCTTACTGCTTTTATCGGTGTGAGCGGATTGATGAAACGTATGACACTCGACCGCGTATTTCCACAGGCATTATTAAAAGAAAATAAAAAAGGAAGTTCTCCGAGGATTTTAATTCTGTTTTATATTTTGTGCTTTTCAATCCTTTTTATTACTGCCGGCGAATTGGCGCCGCTTGCCGGCGTTTATACCATTTCATTTTTATCGGTAATGGCTTTTTTCGGTTTTGGGAATTTGCTTTTGAAAATAAAACGGGCACGATTGCCACGGCCTGAATATGCGCCGCCAATTATCGTTTTACTGGGAATATTGGGAATTTTAATTGCCTTATATGGAAATGTAAAGCTTCATCCCGATTACCTGATTGTATTTCTTCAATATTTTATCCCGGCAATTCTCATTATTTATGTCTTTTTAAAAAGAAAAGTAGTGATTCATTATCTGTTGTTATATGCAAATTCGATATTTGACAAAATACAAAAAGCTTCTGTTTTCAGCCGCTTTCATCTTACCAAAGAAATGCGTAAACTGAACCGGCAGCCGTTTGTATATTTCACCAAAGGCGATAACATCGCCATTCTCAATAAAGTGATTCAATATGTTCAGGAAAATGAAATTACCCAAAAATTAAAAATCGTTACTGTTTTGCAAAAAGAGCAAAAAATGAATAAAACGTTTGAACGTGATTTCCAGACGTTAGACCGCGCTTACCCGGATATTAAACTTGAATATATCCAAATACCTGGTGTTTTTGGGCCTGAAATTATTAATAAATTGAGCCAGGAATGGAATATTCCACAAAATTTTATGTTTATTGGTTCGCCCAGCGATCATTTTCCACACAGGCTTTCGGATTTGGGAGGAGTGAGGTTAATAATTTAAAAAAGAGGATTGATTTGGAAAATAGAAATACCTCTTATTTTTTGTTGACGGCAATCCTTACTTTTTCAAATATTCATTTTCAATTTCATCGTACTCATAAAGATGTTCATTGGCTTTCCCATCTTTATCAAAAACAGATTCCCAGGTATTTAAAGGTTCCCAGATAAAAGTTCCTTTCATTTGATTTCCAGGAATGGAAAAGGCGATTTTGTTTACTTCTTTTTTTAATTGAGAATATTCTGCAACGATCACCGGCTTGTGATATTTTTTGTGAAGTGAATTCAGATTCCTTTGCAAATCTTCCAAAGTTCCGTGCCATTTGGGATAATAAGATTCGCCAATCACATCGAAAGAAACACCGCGCTTCATCATGTTATCAATAAAAAATTCCGACTCAGCATTTTGTCCGCCCAAAGCAATGTGCAATAAAGTAATGATAGATGGATCCACCTTTTTTACCGCAGCCATTCCTGCATTTAATAAAATTGCAAGACTGTCTAAATGCTGTACATTTCCGGTTGGCCACAATATTCCGTGATTGATTTCATTTCCTGTTTGCACCATATCTGGCAGCGTTCCCTGCGCTTTCAAAGACAGCAAAACATGGGTGGTGTAATCAAATACTTTTTTTGCAAGCTGATTAAAATCCAGCCCTTCCCATGCTTTAGGCTTGAATTGTTTACCCGGATCGGCCCACGTATCGCTGTAGTGAAAATCGAGCAAAAATTTCATGCCGGCTTTTTTAATTTTTTGCGCCATTTGCAAAGTATGATCCAGATCGCAAAAACCTTTTTTAGGAGAATAGCCGCTGTCATTTGAAGGGTCCACAAACAAGCGCAAACGGATGTAATTAAAACCGTGATCTTTCAGAATCTGCAGAACATCTTTTTCAACTCCTTTATCGGAAAATTTGATTCCTCTGGCTTCTAATTGTGGAAGAAAAGAAATGTCAGCGCCCAGAATATTTCCTGTTAGTTTAGCGCTCGAATGAATGTTTAATTTTGAAAAAAGATAGGGATCATTTGAGGTGTTGATCGTTTGATTTGGTTTAATCGTAATGATGTCCGTTCCTCCATTCCACAGTCCTTTTGAAGTGGCTTTAAATTTGATAATTCCAGGTGTTTTTCCTGCCTGTAGTATTACTTCACATTTCCCATTGAAAGCTGATATTTCGCGGTTTTTGTCCGATATTTTGCCAGCTTGCTTATGGGCAGGATTACCATTTTTTACATCAATAATTTTACCCTCACCGGTTACCATAAATTGGATCAGGTTATTCGCCTCAGGTACTTCGAGTCCCTGCCTGTCAACAATACTTATCCTGATGAGCGCGGTATCTTTTCCATTAGCGAGAAGGGTGGTTTTATAAGGCGTAACTACTACTTCTGCAGGTGTTCCCGTTGTTTGCTGGCAGTACGCTTCAAAAAATAAGTTTATTAATAAGAATAAAAAGAAGGCAGTTTTTGTAAGCATAATTATAACTTGTTTTTTAAAATTTTTAATGAAATAAAGTACTAAACTTTGGTTCCTGTTCACGAACCACATTTTCTTTTTTATTCTGGTTCGAAGACACGAACCGCGGCTGCAAACTTTCACTTAAATGCATCTATGCATAAAGGATGTTAAAAAGGCCGCCTCAGAAAGCAGCCTTTTTTTAAAGTTTAAGATTAATTCTAATGAGGGGTAATCGTATATTTTCCGGTAATAAAGTTTACGTCTATCAGATAATTTCCTGATACAGATGGCGCCGGTGTATTAGATCCTGGGACATCATTATTGAATAATATCGTTCCTCCTCCGGTTTGTGTTCCATCAGTAGATCCGCCATATTTATTATTCCAAAGCCCTTGATCCTCGGGTATTAAGAGGAAGCCCTTACCAGCAGTTAAAGGAATAGTAATTTGATATTCCGCGTTACTAATTTGCGTAAATTGTTGATCACCGATTCCATCAGGTGCATCTTTTGAGTTATTATTCCAGCCGCCGGCTGTAGCATCTCCAATAATCCAAAGGCCTTTATTTATTCCAATTGAAGTTGGCAAAGGCATTCCGCTGTAAGGAGTAACGGTATAAGTATTGGTTTGGAAATTCACCACAATTTTATAAAGACCACTTGTTGCCGGCGCAGGCGTATTCGAACCAGGTACTGCATTATTTGCCAGCAATGTACCACCATTAGCGCTTGTGCCACCGTATTTAACATCCCAGTTATTCGTATTTACGGGTAGTAGTAAATAACTTCCTCCTGCGGTAAGATTGAGAATGATACCAAAAGATACCGCATCTATTTTGGTAAACCGTTGAGAAGGAGTTGGAACAGGATTAGCCCATCCACCCGGAGTTGCGTCGCCAACAATATACAAATTAGCAGGAGCTGCAACATAAGTTGTGAGGTTAATGGTAATTGTATTGGAATTACCAAGGACTTTCGAATAATCAGTTCCCACGTAACTTACAATTCTGAATTCTACATTTTTTGTGCTTCCGCCCATTACCCCGGCAGCAATAGCAGCAGTATTCAGATCATTTACGGTTATATTTGAAGTTAATGCATTGCCATATTTTATTACTTGAGGATGAGCAAAATTTCCACCTGCCGTATCCAATTGTAATGCATAATTTATAGTGTTAGCACCGTAAGGACTTGCATTCCAGTTGAACGAAATTGCATTTGCTGTAGCATTGGCAATTTGTAATACTAATGGATTAGCAGATGAAGGAGCAAGGGTGACAGGAACCAAATAAGGCGTCATCGCTACACTTACAGCATTGGATTGATACAGTTCATTATTATTTGCATAAGATGAAGTAAC
>DATILZ010000069.1:0-2017 GCA_035475995.1 Hanamia sp.
TTCAAATTCGAAACGCAAACAGTACGATAAAAGAATCGTTGGAAAGAGTAAAAGAAATAAAAGCTATTTGTGATAAAAATAATAAAGGATTTGTTGTTTATATTTCTATGGCTTTTGGAAATCCATATGGCGATGATTATAATGAAAACATTGTTTTGGATTGGATAAATAAATTAGTGGGAGAGGGGATTAACATAATTTCTTTGGCTGATACCGTTGGTCTTGCACATCCATCACAAATTTCTTCCCTTGTAAAAAAAACTATTTTAACGTTTCCTGATATTGAAACCGGCGTCCATCTTCATTCGACAAGCTTTAACTGGAAACAAAAAATTGATGCTGCTTTAGAAAATGGTTGTCTGCGTTTTGATGGCGCATTAAAGGGCATCGGCGGTTGCCCGATGGCCAATGATGAATTAGTGGGGAATATGAATTCAGAATTGATGATTCCATATTTCCAACAATTGGGTCTTTTACAAGATATTAATGAAGATGAATTATTAAAAGCTGAAGAAATGGCTTCTCAAATTTTTATCTGATTATTTGTTTTCATCTTTTAAAAAAAACAAATTCGCGTTATTTGTTTCTTTGCTGCAACACAGATTCTTCTTTTTAAAAAGGAACGAACCGGGATTATAATATGGATTCAACAACAATTTTTATTTTAATAATTATTTTCATTGCTACTTTGATCCGCTCCACTCTTGGTTTTGGTGAATCATTGGTTGCTGTTCCGTTACTCCTGCTTTTTATTCCCATTGAAATAGCAGTTCCGCTTTCCGTGCTTTTATCCATTTTCATAGCAGCAGTTGTTGTCTTGCAAGACCATCAGCAAATCCATTTTTCCAGTGCAAAATGGTTGATTCTATTTGCTATTCCCGGTATTCCCTTAGGCCTGCTTATTCTTGTTTATGGCAACGGGCAGTATGTAAAATCGGCGTTAGGATTATTGATTATTTTGTATTCAATTTATTCGTTATCGGGAAAACAGAAAATTGTTTTGCAAAATGACAACCGCCTCTGGCTTTTCATTTGTGGTTTTTTTTCTGGAGTTTTTGGTGGTGCCTATGGCTTAAATGGGCCGCCATTGGTAGTTTACGGCAATATGAGAAACTGGGGTTCAAAACAATTTCGTGCTACATTGCAAGCCTACTTTCTGCCCGCAAGTATTATTGCAATGTTTGGGTATTGGTACAATGGCCTTTGGATTAGTACGGTAACTCATTATTTTCTTATTTCACTGCCGGTTATTATTCCTGCTATATTTTTAGGACGTTATTTGAATCACCGGTTAAAAGGCGATGCTTTTTTTAAATATATTTTTCTTGGGCTGATTGTGATTGGATTGATATTGATTGCGCAATCAATCAATAGCTAGTCGCACATTAGCTAATTAACCGCCATCATTTTATTATATTTATTGCGGTATTCTACTGGTGATAGCCCGGTAATATCTCTGAATACCGTGCGAAAAGATTTAGTGTCGGAATAGCCAACATCATACATTACTTCGTTTACATTTTTTCCGCTGGCTTCAAAATGTTTTTTTGCAGCTTCTATTTTTACACGCTGAATATATTGTATCAATGTGTTGGCTGTCGCTTTCTTAAACCTTCTTTCAAGGTTTCTGCGGCTCAGGGCCAGCAAAGAAGTCAGTTGATCAACTGTAATCCGTTCACGATAATTTTTTTCGATAAATTCCTGCGCCTGTTTTACCTGTTCATCCTGGTGGCCTTTTTGGCCTTCAAAAATAATAAACGGCGATTGGCTGTTACGGTCCAGATCAATCTGAAAATTTTTTGCACAATGAATGGCAGTTTCTCTTCCTGCATATTTTTCAATGATATACAAAATGAGATTGGCGGATGAAAAAGCGCCACCACTTGTGTAAATTCCCTGTTCGTCTGTAATTACTTTGTCAGTTACCAGGTTTACTTCCGGAAACATTTTGGCAAATTCATTCGCTGCACGCCAGTGAGTGGAGCAATTTTTTCCATTCGGCAAACCGGTGCCGGCG
>DATILZ010000070.1:0-2763 GCA_035475995.1 Hanamia sp.
AAATCAAAATGATGTGCAAGTGGTCTGGCTTGTACATTTAATAACCGTCGAATGGATAACATCTTTCTTGTAGTAATTATCTCTTTGGTTCTGGCCATCCTAATCATCTTTCTGATCATCCGTAACAGAAAGGATGAAAGAGAATTGGAGGACCAATTAAAAAATGACTTCCACAAATCAAGAAACCACGATGTTGATACCGGGGAAAAAGAAACGATTTGACTAAAACTTATTAGCCGAGGGGTTACTGCGATTCAAATCATTTATTATACGATGTAGAGTTTTTCATTTCAGTTTTGTATTCGTATACAATTTGATAAGGTATTTTTTTCAAGTCGGGCAACATCTCGCCCACTTTTAGATCCAATGACTGTGAACTCGGTTCGCAGATGTAATAATGACTTCCTTTGTACTCAATAGCGTTCTTTCCAAGTTTTTTCCCAAAATTGACCGCCACGGTCACATGCTTTGGATAAGAAAGTACAATCATAGGAAGATCATAAATTTCCTTCACCAAATAGAAGAAGAAGGCAGCCCTGTCTTCGCAATCACTGTAATCATATATCAATGTTTGTTCGGCAGATAAACGTTTTTCTTTCCCAAATTGCGCCGAATCCGATTCATAAGCGAACGCATACCTGGTAAAGTGCATAAGGTAATCAACGCCTTTCTTTTCGTCCATGTTGTACAATTGCTTTTTCAAAAGAGGTATCAACGAACCGTATGTTATCCGGCTCATTGGCATATTGAAATAGTAAGCATAATTCAAAACAGGGTAGTTGCTAAATATTTTTTGAACATCCGGATTGATGAGGATTTTGAATTTGTAGTCCCTTTGATAATATTCAAAATCAATTTCCTTGGTTAAATATCGCTGAGAACTAAAATCAGGAAGTTTTTTGATCACATAGGAAAATGATTTTCCGGAGGGTTCAAAGCCGGCATCTACTTCAGTAAATACTGTCGTCGTAAAATCTATTTGCCCGTAATCATGATAATTCAGGCAAACAAAATTTTGACCCCTATGCTGGCGAGTGGGAATTTCAAATACATCTTCATCGCTTTGTACATACAAAAGCATTTTATCCGGAGTAATACTTAATAAGCTTGCATAACCAGTTTTTGTCAACAAAAACCATTTGTATAAGGTATATCGTTCGTAATTAATTGCTTTGGGACTGAGTTTTTCTGCAGTGGCCCTGATCAAATGATAAAATACCCAGTCATCCAAATCATGCCTTGTTTTATAAGCCAAAATAGAATCTATTACAATGCCGATGCTGCTTTGATTTAATTGGCGATAAAATTCCCGTATACCGTTTTCCTGTATGGGCATCTGGTAATCGACGTACACAGAAGAATCAGTTGAAATTTGAATGGTATCACCGTAGAAGTAAATAAACGAAGTTTGCCTTATGCTATCGTTCGCCCGGCAAATCCCAGCAAGCAGTAAAAAACAATATAAGACCAAGAATCGTAGCAATTGAAGGCGTTTTCCTTTTTACAAATTAGAATAAATAGTTCATAGTTTGTTGATAATCATCAGGGATTTAACTGTTTTTCATCAAGTCACAGCACCAATCATCGGGTACCATTTTCATATTTTTATACATCGGAATGGTAGATGATGACAAACATTTCAAAATTAAGACTGCAAAACCAGCACATTGGTGGCACGCAATTCAATTCTGTAAAAGAACTTGTCCATTGGTTGGGTGCAATACAAGCCCAGGATTATGGTATGGCTAAATATGCAATTGGGGTTCGTTTAAAAAATGCAGTGTTTCAAACAATTGAAGATGCTATTAATAAGGGAGAGATCATTCGGACACATGTTCTTCGACCAACCTGGCATTTTGTGGCTGCGGACGATATAAGATGGATGCTGGAACTGACTGCAAAAAATCTCAATAGGGCAATGTCCTCGAACAATAAAAGACTGGAACTTGATGAAAAGATCTTTAAAAAATCCAACGGCATTATTGAAAAGATTCTGCGTGATGGCAAACATCTTACTAGAAAAGAGATTATGGACGCACTGGAAAAGAAAGGAATCAAGACAAATGACTTAAGAGCAAGCCACATTATGTTTCGTGCAGAAACAGACCTGGTTGTTTGTAACGGAATAAAAAAAGATAAGCAGTTCACCTATGCTTTGCTTGATGAAAGAATTGCTTCGACAAAAAAAATTGCAAGAGAACAAGCGTTGGCTCAATTGGCGCAACGCTATTTTTTAAGTCATGGACCTGGTACCCTCCAGGATTTTTCATGGTGGTCCGGGTTATCAATTACCGATGCTAAAAATGGCCTGGAGATAATTCAATCGAATTTAATTTCTGAAAAATATAAAGACATTACATTATGGTTTTCCAATAACCACGTAAATACAAAACCTTACACCAGGAAGTTATTTTTTCTTCCTTCCTACGATGAATTTTTAATCAGCTATAAGTCACGGGAGATTTCTATGGATTCTAAGTTTTCGTCCCGAACTTTTACCAGCAATGGCGTCTTTAATCCCATCATTGTGCACAATGCAAAAGTGATCGGCACATGGAAACCCCAGTTCAAACGGGGCATTTTAATCAAAGAATACTTTTTTGCTTCACCGACTGAAAATCAGAAACGCCTGGCTGCAAAGGCAGCAAAAGAGTTTGGAAAGTTTATGCAAATGCAAGTAAGTACTCAATGAAGCTTTTTTCATCAGATCTTGCTAATAAAACGGTAACCCACCCCTGATTCAGTCAATAAAATTTGTGGACG
>DATILZ010000071.1:0-1898 GCA_035475995.1 Hanamia sp.
TTGAGTGGACCAGTAATTACATTTTCAAAAACCCAATCAATTTTTATAAAAATAATGATTCCCAGAACTACTATAGCAAGCAATGAACGCACGATATGCCATCGCAGCTCTTCAAGGTGGTCAACAAAAGTCATCTCTTCATCATCGGGCCTTAATCTCTTTAAAATGCTCGTCGCCATGAAATAAGTAAATACTTGTTTTAATAAAATGCGCCAAAGGTAATTGAATGGGGAATAGTAAAATTAATAATAACAGCAGCAACAATAGTGTTTATAATATTTGTTACATTCAAACACGGAGAATTAAGATTTCATTAATGAAAGCAGCCTGGTTTGATGTATGATCAAAACGAAAATCAGAAAACATATAGAAAAATGATATTTATGTTCCGAGGTAGGCTTAGCGTAGAACTTTCATTTTTACCATGTCTATCCTTGTTTCACTCACATTCATAATTTCAAACTCGAACCGGTCAATGATTATTCTTTCTTTCTGCCGCGGGATCGCTTCATGTTTTGAAATGATAAATCCAGACAGTGTTTCAGATTCTGTAACAGCAAAGTCAAAATCATATTTCTCGTTGAGATAATCTATCTCCAGTCTTCCACTAAAAATATATTCATCTTCGGCTATCTGTTTTTCTACAAATTCTTCTACATCATATTCATCTTTAATTTCGCCAAATATTTCTTCCAATACGTCTTCCATTGTCACAATGCCGGCAGTTCCGCCAAATTCATCTACCACCCATGCTATGCTTTTGCGCTCTTTGGTAAATTTATTTATGAGGTCGGTTGCACTCATGCTTTCCGGCACAGCAGGAATGGGAAGTAAAATAGAGTTTATGTCGGTAGGGTTTTTAAAAAAATCAAGTTGATGGATGTAGCCGACAATATTATCAATATTGTCTTTATACATTATCAGCTTACTTAGCCTCGTATCTGTCAAATGTTGCCGGATCTGTTTTACAGGTGTCTTTATATCAAAACCCTCAATCTCGGTACGTGGCACAAGGCATTGTCTTATTTTAACCGTAGGAAGAGACAAAGCGTTCTCAAATAATTCGGAATTCAATTCCTGGCTATCCTCATCCTGCTCTTTATTTTGATGAAAAAAATGCTCCAGATCTCCTTTTCCAAATGCATCTTCCCTGTCATTGACACGAACATTAAACACATATTTTAAAATCCACTCCGCTATACTGACTAAAATGGAAGCTGCAGGGTAAAATATGCTGTAAAAAAACCTTGTTACGGGGGCGAAGAAGCTAAGTAAATCATCATTTTTGGCACGGAAAATAGCTTTTGGTATAAATTCCCCAAAAACAAGAACCAGCAAAGTAGAAATGATGGTGTCACCAATGAGCGCTACATAATTATTGTTTATAGAAAACATTTGCCATATTGGTGCCATAAGACTGCTAAAAAGCAATGCGTAAATTACCAGGAAAAAGTTTACGCCTATCAGGCAGGTACCAATAAACCGCGCCGGTTCTTCCATAAATTTCGAAAGTATGATCCCGCTTAACTTTCCCTGCTTCTTTTTCAACTCTATACTAAGCTTATTTGCAGTTACAAATGCGATCTCCATGCCGGCAAAAAAACCTATGAAAATTATTGTAACTACAATAAGAATAATGGTAAAATAAAATGTATTCATCTATTCGAGATATTGTTAATAAGCTTTAAAGATATAAAAATATAGAATTAGGTGCTTCAGCTGTAAAATAGCTAAGAAACTTGATCAAAAAGTTACACTAAAAAAGAATAGGTGAATGAAAGATTGAGCTGTCACACACATTTTCGTTTACTTGCTCTTGGCAATTAAAAGTAGAAAGAATTTTTTTAATATCTGGGTATTTAGTTATACCGGATCTCTATGAATTGCGACTATAAAGG
>DATILZ010000072.1:0-5416 GCA_035475995.1 Hanamia sp.
TTAAAGTTCTCTTTTGCCATTTTGTTTGTTTTTAATTTTTATTTTAAAAATTTCATAACCGGTCCATTTCATCTTGGATAAAATGAACTTTATTATGAGCGGAAGACGAGTCTCGAACTCGCGACCTATAGCTTGGAAGGCTATCGCTCTACCAATTGAGCTACTTCCGCTTGTAATTATTTTAACTTTTAACCTTCAACCATCAACTTTCAACCTTTGATGGTAAACAACTGTTGATGAGTCCCGAAACTCCGGGATGCTCCAAACCTGAGTACAACTTTCATAAAACAGAGCTGTTGATGAGAATTGAACTCACGACCTCTTCCTTACCAAGGAAGTGCTCTACCCCTGAGCTACAACAGCTTGAAAGAAGTCAAACCAATCTATTTCAAATAACTCTTATTTCTGTGGGCAGAGTAGGGTTCGAACCTACGTACTCGTGAGAGAACAGATTTACAGTCTGTCGCCTTTAACCACTCGGCCATCTGCCCTGATTTTTTTCCTAAATTTCTCAATTTTTGAGAGCCAGTGGAGGGATTCGAACCCCCGACCAGCTGATTACAAATCAGCTGCTCTGGCCAACTGAGCTACACTGGCATTGGCTCAAATACAGTCTTATAATGAACTTTCCACAAAACTGCCCTTACAGGGTTATTTTTTGGGAAGGCAAAGGTAACGGAAAATGTTTAATGGAAAAATTTTGAAAAGAAAATTTTATTGCCAATAAAAACATAATATTTTCAACCCGATTCCCGGCTGGAAATGGGCTGTAAAATTACACAGCCTTCGTTATTGGCGAAGGCGGTGTATAAAAAAAATTATCAAATTTATTAAGCGACCATCTTTTCTTTTTTCCTTTTTATTTGTGTAATTACGGAATCAAGAGCCATATCAAAACTTTCCTCGAATGATTTGGAAGAATGTTTTACAAAAAAATCATGTTTGGGAACATGAACCTGTATTTCAGCAATTTTATCTTTGATAGTATGCGCTACGTTATCCAACTTTAAAAAAACATCAACTTTTGTTATTCGTTCATGGAACTGGCTAAGCTTTGCAACTTTTTTTTCAATAAATGCCACCAATTTTGAATCAGCCGCGAAATGCAGCGTTTGAATGTTTACGTTCATAGTAATGCAAGGTTTAAAAAGTGAGTAATTAAATGATTGAAAAAAATCAGAGGTGTTCAATGCAGGCAAAATTTATAAATGAATAATAAATTTTCATGGAATGAAGTTAGGATTTAGAACCCGTTTTTCAAAATGAAAATTGCTAAAAAAATTTATCCTTCAGATTTCGGGTGTGCCTGCTTATAAACTTCCTTAAGTTTTTCAATAGAGTTATTTGTATAAATCTGCGTGGAGGCAAGACTGCTGTGACCAAGTAGTTCTTTTATAGCATTAATTTCAGCGCCATTATTGGTAAGATGTGTGGCAAAGCTATGTCTTAATATATGAGGACTTTTTCTTTCGTTTGTAGAAACTTTAGAGAGATTTTCCTTTACTATATTATAAATATATTTAGGGTCAAGTTTTTTTCCTTTTTTATTTAGCAAAAGAAAATCTTCCGGCAATTCTGTAAGTTCTTTCTTTTTTTCAGATATATATTCGTCAATGAGCTTCAGTAATTGATTGCTTACCGGAATAAATCTTTCCTTATTTCCTTTCCCCAAAACTTTGATAACTCCGGAAGATTTATTTACATCGCTCTCTTTTAAATGAATTAATTCATTTCGGCGGATGCCGGTTTGATATAGAATTTCAAATATTAAAAAATCGGTTTTACCTGCAAATGTTTCAGGAAAATAATCATTTTTTAATAACGTGTCGATCTCTTCTTCCTGGATAAAGGATGGAAGTTTTCTGCTAACTTTTAAAGAAGCGATAGCAGCAACAGGACTTATAGCAAGATTTTTGATTTTAAGCTGATACTTAAAAAAAGATTTCAATGCGGATATTTTCCGGTTCACGGTTTTTGAGGAACATTTATTTTCTTTTAAAGAAGCAAGCCAGGTGCGAACGATAGAAGCTGAGATTTCTTTTATGTCACTTATTTTATATTCTAAAAACAAAAATTCAAAAAAAGAATTCAAATCATTTTCATAAGAAATAATGGTATTTTTAGAATACCTTTTCTGGAATTTAAGATAATCTAAAAAATCGCGAATGGGATATGGTTCAGTTGCGGGCATAAAAAAATCCGGTAAGTGTAAAGCTACTAACTAAACCTGACCGGAAATAATATATAAGTGGAATTACTTAATTAGATTTCAACCTTGCCGCTTGCAATTTGTTGTTTGTAAACCGCTTTCAATACTTGGCCACGCCTTCTTACAGACGGTTTTGTAAACGACTGACGGTCGCGAAGCTCTAATAAAGTGCGGCTTTTTTCAAATTTTTTCTTGTACTTTTTAAGCGCTTTATCAATATTTTCGCAATCTTTTGAATCAATAATGAGCATAAATTTTTATCTTTTTTTTTAAGGACGGCGAAGATAAAGCAATTTTTTAAATTCAAAAACTTAAAAAGCAGTAATTTTCTTAAAAAAATAAAAACCAGCACGTGTTTACAGGAATCATCGAAGCATTTGGAAAAATAAAAGACATTTCCATTGACAAATCCAACCGCACTTTTTATATAAAAAGCGAACTGGCTTCTCAATTGAAAATTGACGAAAGTGTGAGCCATAATGGAATTTGCCTTACAGTTGAAAATATTAAAAATGACATTTATCAGATAACTGCGATAGAGGAAACATTGAAAAAAACCAACGCCGGAAATTGGGAAAAAAATGATTTAATAAACCTGGAACGGGCAATGAGAATCAATGACCGGCTGGATGGGCATATTGTGCAGGGACATGTAGATGGAACCGGGATTTGTATCAGCAAAAAAAATAAAGAAGGAAGTATTGAATTTACTTTTGAATATGATGAAAAATTTGCCGCGTTGATTATAGAAAAAGGTTCGATTTGTGTAAATGGCGTTAGCCTTACCGCCTTTAATGTTACACAAAATGAATTCACCGTGGCGATTATTCCTTACACCTTTTCACACACTAATTTTCATTTGTTAGATGAAAATAATGTTGTCAATCTTGAGTTTGATATTTTGGGAAAATATGTACAACGGATGATGAATATAAAATCCTTGATACGTGATGACGAAATGATTAAAAACCTGGATAATATTCAGTAAAGAAAGAAATAAGCGTAATTCTTCTTTTTACAAAAAAACATTTATCCCAATTCCGGATACAACACAAAGTTTTTCATAAAATCTTTTACTTCATTTTTTACAGATGAAATTACTTTTTCATCATCTATATTCATCAAAACTTTATCTACAAAATCCACAACCGTTTGCATATCATTTTCTTTCAAACCCCTCGTAGTTATTGCCGGAACTCCAACACGGATACCGGAAGTAACAAACGGACTTTTATCATCAAACGGAACAGCATTTTTGTTTAAAGTAATGGCTGCGTTATCAAGCGTTTCCTGTGCTTTTTTGCCGGTAATATTTTTGTTGCGAAGGTCGATGAGCATTAAATGATTGTCTGTTCCGTTACTGATTAAATCATATCCTTTTGCATTAAAAGCTTGTGCCATTGCCTGTGCATTGGTTTGAATCTGCTTTGCATAAGCTGTAAAATCTTCGGTTAATATTTCCCCAAAAGAAACTGCTTTCGCAGCAATAATATGTTCCAGCGGGCCGCCTTGTGTTCCGGGAAAAACAGCCATATCAAGCACATGACTCATCATCCTCGTTTCACCTTTCGGCGTTTTTAAACCAAATGGATTTTCAAAATCTTTTCCCATTAAAATAATTCCCCCACGCGGGCCACGCAAGGTTTTATGAGTGGTTGATGTTACAAAATGACAATGTTCAAAAGGTGATTTTAATAATCCTTTGGCAATTAACCCAGCAGGATGAGCCATGTCGCACATGACAAAAGCGCCTACTTCATCAGCCACTTTCCGGATGCGTTCATAATCCCAATCGCGACTATAGGCTGATGCGCCACAAATAATCATTTTTGGTTTTATTTCCCGGGCTTTTTGTTCGAGCATTTCATAATCTACCAAACCGGTCTCTTTTTTTACACCATAAAAATGTGGCTCATAAATTTTACCTGAAAAATTAACCGGTGAACCATGCGTAAGATGGCCGCCCATGCTCAAATCAAGTCCTAAAATTTTATCCCCGGGTTTTAAAACGGCAAACATCACCGCAAAATTTGCCTGGGCGCCACTATGCGGCTGCACATTTGCATATTCACAATTAAAAACCTGTTTTACCCGGTCAATAGCAAGCTGTTCTGACTCATCCACAAATTCGCAGCCGCCATAATATCTTCTTCCGGGATAGCCTTCAGCGTATTTGTTGGTAAGTACGCTTCCCATCGCACGAATCACTTCATAGGAAGTAAAATTTTCTGAGGCAATTAATTCAATTCCTTCTCTTTGGCGGTTCAATTCTTTATGAATAATGTCAAAAATCTGTTTGTCTTTGTACATGCAATAAAATTTTGCGCAAACGTACTAAAAGTTAAGGAAAGAGGTAGCAGGTATCAGGTTTTAGGTTTTTAAAAAATCCCAATCCTCTCATACCTGATACCTCATACCTCATAGCTTCGCAAGAAAAGCAAAAGATTTCCTATATTCACATCCCTTTTCAAACACCGTATGATAAACTTACAAAAAAATGAAGGCGATTATTCCTGTTGCAGGCGCGGGTACTAAACTCCGTCCGCACACATATACACAGCCAAAAGCGTTGATTCCGCTGGCCGGAAAAACAATTCTCAGTATTAATGTGGATCAATTGCATGAAGCTGGCATCAATGAATTTATTTTTATTGTAGGTTATCTCGGAGAAAAAATACAGGATTATATTAATGCAAAATATCCGGCTCTTACCTGTCATTTTATTTATCAAAATGTAAGAAAAGGGACAGCTCATGCGGTAGATCTTTCTAAAAAATTAATTGGCGACGATGAAGTGTTTATTGCCCTCGGTGATACCATCTGCGAATATGATATTAAATCAGTGCTTGAGTCGCCTTTCTCCATGTTAGGTGTAAAAAAAGTGGATGATCCACGCGATTTTGGGGTAGCAGAAATTAATGAGGAAGGCGTGATCACCAAAGTGGTAGAAAAACCCTTTATTCCTAAATCAAATATGGCTTTGGTCGGCCTGTATAAAATAAAAGACTCGAAATTATTGTTTAGCTGCCTTTCGAATATCATTACAAATGGAATCAAAAGCCATAACGAATACAACCTCACGGATGCGCTTGAATGCATGATAACCAGGGGAACAATCTTCAAATCTTTTAAAGTAGAAAACTGGTTTGACTGTGGCCGAAAAGAATCTCTTTTAAAATCAAACTCCATTTTACTTCAAAAATTTGG
>DATILZ010000073.1:0-5026 GCA_035475995.1 Hanamia sp.
GCGTTGGAACTGGTGGATTACAAAGAAGACAGACTTGAATATCTGATTATTCATTCTGTGATTATTCAAAACGGGAATTTCCTCGAAATAGATAGCCAGTTTTTGCAATTCTTTGAAGAGATTTTAGAGGTAAATGAAGAAATAAATATTTCGACCATTAATGAAAATATCAGAAATGTAAAGGAAAATATCCTGTATTATTTAAAGGAAAATAATAAAAACAGGCAATACAATTATCTGCGGATTGTAAAAAGCGCTCTGCGAAAAACAGGTAACGTGACGTATAGAAATGTGATTGATTTGAAAAGAAATGTGGACAATACTTTTAAAAATGAGCCGAATTATAAAGTAAAAAAAGCGAAGCTTGAAAACCTTGACGTCAGAAGAATTGATATCAATATATTTATTGAACAAACTGAAAAATTAATTTCAGGTGAAGAAGAACAAACCTTTTTTAAATCGGCTTTTGATGATGAATTGAACAACATTATCACCGTGCTGAAACTCCAATTGATTGAATGCCGGCACAACCTGATTGAAATTCAAAAACAGGTGATTGAATACCTGAACCAGATAAAATACCAGAACGAAATCATTGAAAAACTGAGGCAGGTAAAGCATCTGCGTGACCAGTTTACCATCAGGGCGGCCACCAATATAAACGAAGTAATTGCAAAAAATAATGCGGTAATTTTTGAAACAAGTCCGGCTTATCCGCTTAAACTTTCTTACGAAAATCTGCAGGCAGATGCAATCGCAAGAGAAAGCATTATAAAGGTTGCCAGGAAATATAAATCTTCAATAAATGTTCGTTTGCTGGTGGCTGGAAACATTTCCAATGAATATTTGCAAACAAATAATGAAGAAGAAATACAGGTAAACCTGGAAGAAGTGAGAAACAGTTTTTTGGCATCCGGAAATAATTTATTTGATTTTGTGCAGGGATATAATTTTGAAAAAGAACTATCTTTTGATGAAAAAGTTACTGTCTATTGCCAGTTAATTTCTTTGTATGAAAATACATTTGACATAGGTGAAAACTTCAATGCACAAAATGAAATTGAATACGCAATGGTTTATCCAAAATAAAAAACAATGGAAGCGCCGAAACATACCGCCACAATTTTTGAAATACTCAGCAAAGGACAGTTTATTTGTTCCAATAGTTCTGATGAATTGATTCGAAAATTATACAACACCATAGATGATGAAGAAATTTTTGAATTTCTTTATGAGTATTTTTTAAACATCAATTTTATCCTGGAAAGAGGAAATGAATATTTTTATTTTTCGAGAATGGAAAATAAAACAGACCTGGAACGCAAGATAGAACAGGCTTTTAAGTGGATTGACATTTTGGATTTCCTAAAAACCTATGATAATTCATTTGGTGCGGGCTACCGGTTTTCGCCATCGGATATTCTGGTAAAAACAAAAGTGGATGCAGAGCTGAAAACGAAATTGGAAAGCCTGAAAAAATACAGCGCGGGAAAAGAAAAGCATTTGGAAATAATTGAAAAAATCCTGGAAACGCTGGAAAAAGATAAGTTCATAGAAATGGAAAATACGATAACTCATCAATTCAAAGTGTTGACGTCATTTCATTACCTCGAACAATTGGTGATGACCATTCACATACCCGAAGAAACTATTAATGAGATACCTGAATAAAATAATTTTAATCAACAGCGCTGCTGTAAGATATTCGGAAATAAATGTAGATGGCAATGTGCATTTTATTGGTACGCAGGGCGTAGGAAAAAGCACGCTGCTAAGGGCTTTACTGTTTTTTTATAATTCCAATCAACAGAAGCTTGGAATACCTGTGGGCAAAAAATCTTTTGTAGAATTTTATTTCCCTTTCCAGGATTCATACATCATCTATGAGGTGATGCGCGAAACCGGCGCTTATTGCATTTTAGCTTTTAAATCACACGGAAGGGTTTGCTTTAGATTCATCAATTCGGCATATCATAAAAAATATTTTATTGATGAAAACGGCCGCGCTTATGAATCATGGGAAAAACAAAAAACTGCCTTCGGAAAAGAAATCAGTTACACAAAAAAAATAGACCGGTATGAAGATTACCGGAATATCCTTTATGGAAACAGCCAAAGCGTGGGAATAGAATTCAGAAAATATTCTATCCTCGAAAGCAGGCAGTTTCAAAATATTCCAAGAGCGATTCAGCATGTTTTTTTGAATTATAAAGTGGAAAGCGAATTTATAAAAGACACCATTATCAAATCGTTGAATGAAGAAGAGATAAAGGTTGATTTGTCGAATTACTCGCATCATCTCAAAGATTTTGAAACACAACTCAGCGATATAAAAAAGTGGACAGAAAAAACGAGGAATGGAGAAATAATTGTGCGCAAGCAAGCCGAAACCGTTGCCGGCACCTACTTATCCATTCAGCATTTGGAAAGAGAAAAGAAAAAAACCGCCGCTGAACTAACCTGGAAATTGAATGAAATACAGCAACAACAACCGCTGCTTGAAGATAAATCAGAGAAGCAGCACCATAAAAAAACTCAGTTAAATGAAAAAGTATCAGACATTGAAAAAAGATTTCAAACGAAAAAAGATAAAATAAATGGTGAAATAAATGTGCTTGCCAATAAATTAAAAGATGCGAAAACAAAATCGGATGAATATGAAAGAATGAATATTCAAAGCATTATCGCAAGAGTGCATAAGAAGAAGGATTTGGAAAATGAACAAGCAAATAATGTAAAGCAGAAAGAAATATTGGAAGGGAAGTTTGCCGATATCAAACAAAAATATGAAGCACAAATCAACCAGTTCGAAAATCAATTTGTTGCTTTTGAAAATGCAAAACGAAGTGAAGAAAACAATGCGAATCAAAGTTTATTTCTTTTTAAAGAAGCGCTTAATAAAGAGTATGAAGCTTTGTTGGATGATATAAAAAAACAACATGCAGATAGATTGGAATTGGCCAAAAACGAGGTAGAAGAAAAGAAATATTTGATACAAAAGTTTCTTATAAAAAAAGCAGAGATAAAACATCAGCGGTTTTATGAAAAGGAGATAGAAAAAAGTAAAAATGACCTCTTTAATTTCAATGAAAAAATCAGAATAGCCCAAAGCGAAAACAAAAATTATACAGATGAAATTGAAACCATCAAAAAGCAATGGGAAATAGAAAGAGAACGTATTGAGGAAATTGCTACTGAAAAGAGAAATAAATTATCTGGTGAAACAACAATTTTAAAAGAAAATATTACAAGCATAGAAAGCAAGATTGCCAACAGTCAGGATTCGCTTTACGGATGGCTAAATAATGAATATCCCGGCTGGGAAAAAACAATCGGAAAAGTAATAGATGAAGAAAGTATTTTGTTTCAAACGGGATTGTCGCCGGAAAAAATTGCCGGTAAAGATTTAACTTTTTACGGAATAAAACTGGATTTGGAAGAGATAGGCAAAACCATAAAAACAGTTGCCGATTATGAGAAGGATAAAGAGGCGTTTTTAAAAACAATCGAAAAATTTCAAAAGTATATTTCAAATATTTCCGGGCAATTGATTACTGATTTGGAAAACCTTAAACGCAGGCACCATCCTGCTATCAGCAAGTGCAAAGATGCCATCCGCAACAATGAATATTTAATAGAACAAAGTAAATTGAAATCGGATGATGCCAAAGTGCGCCTGGAAGAATTTATAAATAAAGCGGAAAGAGATAAACAATCCGCCTTAAAAAATATAGAACAGGACATTCAAAAAGGGAACGAAGAAAAACTGAATTCTCAAAATGCAGTTAAGGAAATTGAAAACCAGGTTCAAAAGCAAATTAACCAAAAAAGAAAAGAGCAGGAAAAGAAATCAGATGCTGAACAAAATAAAATAAGAGAATTAATTACCGCCATCCGGCTCGAAATTGAAAATAAAAGAAAGGACATTAATCAGCAGATTACCGGATTAAAGACAGAACAACTAAAGGAATTAAATACAAAGGGTGCAGATACAAAACGAATTGCAGAAATTGACATCCGGCTTGCAGAACTACAATCAGAACTTGATTTCATTGATTCCCATCGCGATAAAGTAGCGGAATACAATAAAGATAAAAGAGAGCTTTTTGATAAAATGGATTTTTTCAAAAGTCAAAAAACCAATTTTGAAAATCAATTGGAAACAGAAGCTGCCAAACATTATTCGACCAAACAAAAGCTTATTGATGAAATCAATTTGCTTCAGCAGGAAATTGATAAAATTCAACTTCACCTTTCTCATATTATCGAAGATTTGGAAAAATATCAATCCTTTGAATTAACGGATCCATTTAAAAGTATCGCCGGATTATTTATAAAACCAAATGATGATTTTCGTACCGAAAAGCGCTGTAGTGTGTTGATTGACGAATTAAACCAATTTTATTTCAAAGGCATTGACCGTTACAGGCAATTGCAGGAAGGCATCAATAAATTTACCGGAAATTTTTCTGCTCAAAATATTTTCAGCTTCAAAACAAACCTCATTGATCAATCGGAATATTTTCAATTTGCCGAAGAACTGAAAGAATTTATTGATGAAGATAAAATAGCCCTGTATGAAAAAAGGGTGAATGAGGTTTTTGCTGATATAATCAAATTAATAGGAAAGGAAACAACCGGACTGCTTTCAAAAGAAGGCGAAATAGAAAAGGTAATCAACGATATCAACAGGGATTTTGTGAAAAGAAATTTCGCTGGTGTTATCAAAAGCATTCAATTGCGTTTGGTGCCGAGTTCTAACAAAGTAGTACACCTTTTAACGGAAATAAAAAAATTCAACGATGAAAATATTCATGATTTAGGCGAAGCCAACCTTTTTTCATCCAATGAACAAACGCGGGAAGCAAAGAATAAAAAGGCAATTGGTTTTCTCTCCTCGTTGGTAAAAGAAATTGCCGATTACAAACATGACGATATCAATCTTTCGGATTCATTTGAACTGGAATTTAAAATCGTTGAAAATGACAACGATACCAATTGGGTTCAAAGCCTTGCCAACGTTGGT
>DATILZ010000074.1:0-2624 GCA_035475995.1 Hanamia sp.
GAATCATTCACGAAAGGTGCGCTGCTGCCGGCGCCAAGGCTAAAACCGACATCATAAAAATCCAGACCTTTGCCATGATCCACATGATAATCTGCGCTTTTATACCAATCGTTCACTACAAGTTTTGAAGTTCGTTTCGCCCACACATCCTGTCCATAAGCCATTTCCTTCGGAACTTTTTCTAAAGCCTTTCCATAAACACGAAAAGCAATTTTATCATTTTCCCAGGCAAAATCATCATAGCGCTCAGGCACAAAACGGGCATAAGTTTTTGGGGTAAAATCAGAAGGTCTTTCATCAGTAACCTTAGCATAAATTTTAGAACCCGGAGCTAGAGTGAGTAACACCAAAACATTCTGCGGATCTTTATTTCCCCTGTATTCAATTTGATATTCAATTTCTTTTCCGGTTAAAGCATCCGAAATTTTAAATTGATTTTTATTGATTTTGGTTTTTGAAATAAATTCATAATATGGAATTTCTGTCACTTCTTCTTCTCTATCCAATCCTGTTTTATTGTATAAAGAAATGATGCGATTATTTTTGGAATGTTTCAATAATAAGTCAATCATTTCAGAACCTGCAAGAAGAAAACCTCCTACTCCATAAACTTCAGTGCTGTTATCATCCACGAGCTCCGGCTTTTCGCCAATCTGCTGCACATTCCCCAACTTACCATCTGCATGAACGGAGGAGATCAATGCAGTCCACGCTTTTTCAATTACCGGTAGGTATTTTTGATAATCGAGCAATCCGTGATTTACACCCCAAGCAAGTGCATAACAAAAAAATCCGGTGCCGCTGGTTTCCTTTGCAGGGTAGCTTTCGGCGTCAAGAAGTGCTGCATGCCACGTGCCATCAGCAGTTTGAAGAGCTGCTATTTTTTCCGACATATTTTTAAATAGATCCTCAAATCGTGGACGATCCGGATAATCAGCAGGCATATTTTGCAGCATTCTTACAAGCCCAGCAAGCACCCATCCGTTTCCCCTCGACCAGAACATTTTTTTGCCGTTCGCTTCTTTAGAATTAAAATAGCGGCTGTCGCGGGTATATAAATGTTCACTAGAATCGTAGAGATAACCGGTAGTTTTCCACCAAAGTTTTGACGCAATATCCAGGTACTTTATTTCGCCGGTTGCCGTATAGAGATATGCCAGAGACGGCGGTCCCATAAACAATGCATCGCACCATGCCCATTCACGATTGGCAATACCATTCTTCCACTCGAGTGATTCCGTATGCGGCATTGCAATTATTGAATCAGCCTGTTCACGCCAATGAGCAATCATTTTTGGTTCTTTATACAAAGAATACATTTGCGAAAACATTTGAGCAACGCAATAATCATCAGCCATGGTGCGGCGTGGACCGGTATTCCAGTTAATGTCTTCCCCAACCTGGTACATTTTTTTACTGTATTTTGGATCGTTGGCAATTTCATTCAAGGCCATAAATCCAGTGTATGCGGCACCGTTAGTCCAATCCCATTTTGACCACCTCATTCCATTTTTCTCCCAGTTCTGTAACTGCCAGTCACCTGCTTTTTTCATGATTTTTAAAACGGAATCCGCGCGAAAATTGTTCTGTCCAAACAATTCATCAGAAGACAGAAAAAACAACGATAACGACAAAAAGCATAAAAGAAATTTCTTCATTACTTGAGTTTTTTATTAAAAAATTGCGCAACTTTTTCCATTAAGATATCAGCAGCAGATCCGTAAATCAGCTTCCGGTGAAGAAACAAATAACATGTTTTCCCATTTTCATATTTTCACATTTTCACATTATCTCAAATCTTCCACCTTGCAAACATCCATATCACCATAATCGAGATTTTCGCCGGCCATTCCCCAGATAAAAGTATAATTAGAAGTGCCGGCCCCGGCATGAATACTCCAGTTGGGAGAAATTACCGCTTGTTCATTTTGCATCCAGATGTGCCGGCTTTCCTGTGGTTCGCCCATGAAATGGCAAACGGATTGCCCCTCCGCAATTTCGAAATAGAAATACACTTCCATTCTGCGATCGTGTGTATGAGCGGGCATTGTGTTCCATACACTTCCCGGTTTTAATTCTGTCATGCCCATTTGTAACTGGCAAGTCTCAATTACTGAGGCTACTAAAAGTTTATTAATGGTTCTGTGATTTGAATTTTCTAAAGAACCTACTGTTACTATTTCCGCTTCATTCCTGGTCACTTTTTTTGTTGGATATTTATGATGTGCCGGAGCGGAATTAATATAAAATTTTGCCGGATTATTTTTATCATCAGAAGAAAAAACAACCTTTTTTGTTTCTTTACTGATGTACAATGCTTCTTTAAAATCAAGCTGATAAATCTGTCCATCTGCTTCTATTGTTCCTTTGCCACCAATATTGATAACTCCCATTTCCCTTCTTTCCAAAAAATAATTTGCTTTTAAATTACCAGGATTGGGCAACTCAATTTTTTCTAAAACCGGCATCGCTCCTCCAGCGATATAACGGTCATAATGCGTTAAACAAAGATTCACTTTATCTGCTTCAAAAATATTTTCTATTAAAAAGTTTTTCCGCAATTCTTCGGTTGTCATTCGCTTTGTTTCCTGTGGGCTTACCGCATAGCGGCTTTCAAAATTTGA
>DATILZ010000075.1:0-4559 GCA_035475995.1 Hanamia sp.
AATATCGAACTTCATCGTGAATTAAAATTGCGGTTATTGAATGGCACACATACGCTTACCTGCGGGCTTGCTTTTCTTGCCAATTGTGATACGGTTCAACATGCGATGGAAGATGAAAGTCTTGCCAATTATATGTCTGACCTGATGAATCATGAAATCGCTCCCTCCATTCCTTATGAAATAGATGAAGCTACAAAACAGGTTTTTATTTCTAAAGTACTCGACCGTTTTCGTAATCCTCACATTAATCATTATTGGAAAAATATTACATTCAATTATAGCTCTAAGCTGCGTTTACGCTGCATTCCGCTGTTATTGAATTATTATAAAAACAATGAAGCGGTTCCTCAGTTGTTTGCTTTAGGATTTGCTGCTTACCTTTATTTTATGAAAGCAGTAAAGCAAAATGGAAAAGATTTTTATGGCGAGTTTAATGGCCAGCCATATTTAATAGAAGATGAAATGGCAGAAAAATTTTATCATTTATGGAAAGAAAAACCTGTTGAAGCGATTGTAAAAGAAGTTTTAAAAAATGAATCGTTATGGGATTACGATCTTACACGTCTTGCCGGTTTCCACGAAACCGTAACTCATAATTTAAATAGTATTGTAACAAACGGAATGAAAGAAACTTTGAAAAAAATTCATCCTCAAAAAGTATTTATATCCAATGAATCATAAAGTAACAAAAGTTCATCCTCACGACAATGTGCTGGTTGCATTGAGTGATCTTTCTGTAAATGAAAAAGTACAATATAACGGCGAGGATTACACGTTAATTGACCGCGTGCCTGCTAAGCATAAATTTGTGATGCAAGACATGCAGCCAGGTGATGAATTATTTATGTATGGCGTATTAGTAGGTAAAGCCGAAACCGTTATTCCCAAAGGTTCAAGAATTACTACATCAAATGTAAAGCACGCTGCCAATGGTTTCGAAGTTGGTGAAAGAAAATTGGAATGGCACAAGCCCGATGTTTCTAAATTTATCAATAAAACTTTTATGGGCTTTCATCGCCCCGATGGGAAAGTAGGAACTGCTAATTACTGGCTGGTCATTCCCATGGTTTTTTGTGAGAATAGAAACATTGAAGTACTTCGTGAAGCTTTGGTAAATGAATTGGGTTATGGAAGAAATCAAAACAAAAAAGTAGAAGTTTCCAAACTGGTTGATCTTTACAAAGAAGGAAAAAATATTGATGAAATTTTAAGCGCCGATACTTCTGTTGAAACAGAAGAAATTAAAAAACAACGGGTTTTCCCAAATGTAGATGGAATTAAATTTTTATCACACGAAGGCGGATGTGGCGGCACAAGAGACGACGCACAAACATTGTGTGGTTTGCTTGCCGGATATATCACTCATTCAAACGTAGCAGGAGCGACTATCCTGAGTTTGGGTTGTCAGAATGCGCAGGTAGGCATTTTGCAGGAAGAAATAAAAAAGCGTGATAAAAATTTTTCGAAACCATTATACATTTTAGAACAACAACAAATCGGCCTGGCTTCTGACCTGATTTCACAAGCAATCAAACAAACATTTGCCGGTTTGGTCCAGGCAAACACCATTGAAAGAAAACCCGCACCTTTAAGTAAACTTTCAATTGGGCTGGAATGTGGTGGCAGTGATGGCTTCAGCGGAATTTCTGCCAATCCTGCAATCGGTTATACTTCTGATCTTCTGGTTGCTTTGGGTGGTTCTGTTATACTTTCTGAGTTCCCCGAGCTATGTGGAGTGGAACAAAACTTAAGCGACAGGTCTGTTACAAAAGAAACTGCAATCCGCTTTGGTGAATTAATGAAGACTTACAATGACAGAGCGAAAGCCGTCGGTTCTGGTTTTGATATGAATCCGTCACCGGGAAATATAAAAGATGGATTAATTACTGATGCGATTAAATCTGCAGGAGCTGCAAAAAAAGGAGGCACATCGCCGGTTACAGATGTTTTGGATTATCCGCAAATGGTTACGAAACCAGGATTAAATTTACTTTGTACTCCGGGGAATGATGTTGAAAGTACGACCGCTGAAGTGGGCTCCGGGGCTAACATTGTCTTATTTACAACAGGCCTTGGAACACCGACAGGAAATCCAATTGCACCTGTAATTAAGCTTTCAAGTAACACAACTTTATTTAAAAAAATGCCTGATATAATTGATATAAATACCGGAACAATTATAGAAGGCGAAGAAACGATTGAACAAGCAGGGGAGCGCATTTTGGAATACGTAATAAAAGTAGCAAGCGGAGAAATAGAAGTTGCTGCTGTGAGACACAAACAAAATGATTTTATTCCATGGAAAAGAGGAGTGAGCCTGTGAAATACAATTAATAATTTTTACTTATTGAAAGAAATATGAAACCTTTTTTAGACGAAAATTTTTTACTTCAGAATGCAACAGCAAAAAAATTGTATGATGATTTTGCTGCAAAAATGCCGATCATAGATTATCATTGTCATCTTCCTGTTGAGCAGATTGCCAATGATATTAATTTCCAAAATCTGACGCAGATATGGTTATATGGCGATCATTACAAATGGCGCGCAATGCGTACCAATGGCGTGGATGAGAGTTATTGCACGGGTGACAAAAGCGATTTCGAAAAGTTCCAAAAATGGGCTGAAACCGTTCCTTATACTTTGCGAAACCCGTTATATCACTGGACACATCTTGAGTTGCAGAGATATTTCGATGTACATGACATTTTAAATCCTCAAAGTGCAAAAAAGATCTATGATGAATGCACAAAAAAATTACAAACAAAAGAATATTCGGTAAGAAATCTGTTGCGAAAAATGAAGGTAAAAGTAGTTTGTACAACAGATGACCCAACTGATAATTTGGAGTATCATCAGAAAATAAAAGATGACAGCTTTGAAATAAAAGTTCTTCCGGCATTTCGTCCGGATAAAGCAATGAATGTGGATGATACTGCTACATTCAATGCTTATGTAAAAAAAATAGAAGCAGTAAGCGGCCAATCAGTTACATCTTTTCAAACTTATCTTGATGCATTAAAACAACGACATGATTTTTTCGCAACAATGGGATGTTCAGTTTCTGATCATGGTTTGGAATATATTTATGCAGCAGATTATACAGATGATGAAATCAATTCTATTTTCAGTAAGATCCGCTCTGGAAGCGGCCTTTCACAGGCAGAGAATTTGAAATTCAAATCGGCCATGCTTTATATTTTTGCTGTTTGGGATTGCGAAAAAGGATGGATTCAGCAATACCATATCGGTGCTTTCAGAAACAATAATGAAAGAAAATTAAAACAATCAGGGCCAGATACTGGCTGGGATTCTATTGGTGATTTTCCGCAGGGCAAATCTATGGCGAAATTTTTAGGCAGGCTTGATTCTGAAGATAAACTAACCAAAACCATTATTTATAATTTGAATCCCGGGGATAATGAAGTAGTTGCAACAATGGCCGGAAATTTTAATGATGGAACGGTTCCTGGAAAAATTCAATTTGGTTCTGCCTGGTGGTTTTTGGATCAGAAAGATGGAATGATAAAACAAATGAATGCGTTGTCCAATATGGGGTTGCTCAGTCGATTTGTTGGAATGCTTACTGATTCCCGCTCGTTTCTTTCTTATCCAAGACATGAATATTTTCGCCGGATCTTATGTAATTTATTCGGCGAAGAAATTGAAAATGGAGAATTGCCAAATGATATCGAATGGACAGGAAAAATAATTAGCGACATCTGTTTCAATAATGCGAAGAATTATTTTGGTTGGTGATATTTAAGTCTTTTGCTCCTTTATAAGGTAAAGCTTTTATGATAATCCGTACAGAATTTCAATGAATGGTTTTAATAAATTAATGCATTTTAAAAGCAGTTATTCGTTTACTTTCCCACTTTGTCAATTGGCCGGAAGCGCAAAGCGCTCCAGGTATCATTAATCGAAATCGCTGACACGGTGGTGATACCCGATTCTTCTGCTGTTGCGCGCATCGTGTCTCTGTTTATGTCTGTTTTGATTTTTGAAGTTCCTTTTGGATAGGCAAACCATAAAACACTATCCGGTTCAATATACTTTAGCTGCGTTTTGAGGAAATGCAAAAAATCTTTGCTGTCATTAATAAAAACTAATGTGTTTGTGCTTTTAGCCTTTTTATCTAAGGTGGTAATGAAACCGTTTTTTATAAACTCTTTTTCAATTTCTCGGGGTGCGTTCAGAACGACTGCTGCATCTTTGAATTTAAATTTCTTAATGATGTCCTGCATGATTGAATGTTTACGATTATTTTTTATGAAGTTAAATTCATTTTCAAAATTCTGATGTGGTGATAACTCATATTTACAGTATTTGCTTTATTCTGCAAACGGATAAATAACACGATTTCTGTTTTAAATCATAAGCTGTTTTACGAAGTTAACTTCTCTATTTTTGTAAATGGCTTACCTGTCGGCAAGAGTAGTTGTGTAATTTTTAAAACCAGCTCTTCCAGGTCAATATCATCACGGTTTGAAAAAATAACGATCAACATATTTTGGGACGGAATGGTAAAGCTAAAACTGCGAAAACCACCATTTGAA
>DATILZ010000076.1:0-3880 GCA_035475995.1 Hanamia sp.
ACCCAGATACCTGGATGCGCCAATATCCTGCGTGCCTGTAACCCCATAGCTTAAACGAAACTTCAACAAGTCAATTGATTTGCGGTTGAAAAATGATTCGTTGCTTGCTAACCAGGCAGCAGAAATTGCAGGGAAAGATGCATACCGTTTTGAAGAAGGAAAAGCAGAAGAACCATCTACGCGGTAAGAGCCGGTTAAAAAATATTTATTTTCATAATCATAACTTAATTGGGAGATAAAAGATTGAATCATTGACTTGTCGTTATTTCCATTTACCAAAATATTATTGCTTACCACATTCAACACATTCAACCCTTGCGGAAGCCCTTTTCCGGAAGCGCCCAAAGTTTCTGTATTGCTTGCCTGCACTGCAAATCCGGCGAGGCCACTCAAACTGCTCTTTCCTTTTTTTACATTAAATTTCAAGAGTTCATTTGAAATAAAACCATAGTTTAAAATGCTTTGCTCTTCCAGGAATCCGGTGCCATGATACTGACCTGCAACTGTTGGAGAATAATAATTCGTGCTTTTATTATATGCCGCCGCAATCCTGTTGCTGCTTGAAAAAGTAAGCCAATGAGTAAGATTAATATTAAGGTTCAAATCATAATTCAAATCCGCGCCTTTGTAAGGATGATTGGAATTATCAATCGTATTTAACGGATTTATTTTATCTCTTGACCACCATTTAAAAGGCGAATTTCCATCCACATATCTTGCATTGTCGCTGCTGTCAAAGGGGTTGTCCCAGGGCAGGTTTAAAAAAGCATAATAAATATCATTGTAATCATAAGTTTTGCCTTCAGAAACATCCAGGTTAATATTATTTGTAAGAGATACTTTCGGATTAAAACGGTAAGTAGAATTGACGCGCATATTCAGGCGTTTAAAATCTGTGTTCCTAAAAGTTCCTTTTTCATCATAATAAGAAACGCCCATGTAATAATCATTTTTCTCTGTTTTGCCGGAAAGAGAAAAATAATAATTCTGCATAAATGCCGGTTTGAAAATCGTAGTGAGCCAGTTGTAATTCTGATCACGCAAAGTGAGCGGGCGCTCGTCATAAAATTTAAGAATATCAATTTTATAAGAATTCCCGGAATCTGTAGGAACATAATCACGGTAAAATTGTTTCTGATAATTATACAATTCGCTTCCGTTCATCATTTGCATTTTGCCAAAATCAGGCGTACGAAAACCGGTAGTTACTTTTGCTTCATAATTTGTTTTACCTGGCCTTCCTTTTTTTGTGGTAACGATAATAACTCCCGCATTGGCCTGCGAACCATACATGGCAGTAGCTCCGGCATCTTTTAAAACAGTTACGCTTTCGACATCATTTGGATCAAAATTCCCACCGATAATTCCATCCACTACAAATAGCGGACTTTGCGAAGCGTTCACAGATGAAATTCCCCGCAGCCTTATTTCCGGAACAGCTCCCGGAACTCCCGAACTATTCACCACCTGCAATCCCGCAACTTTCCCCTGAAGCATGTCGCCGATATTGCTTGACGTTACATCACGCAATTTATCTCCAGAAACTACGCTGACAGCGCTGGTAAGAGCGCTTTTACTTTTTTCACTGTATCCTACTACAACAATTTCTTTCTGTTGCTGATTATTATTTTGAAGTGTAACGCTTATTGTTGTTTTACCAGAAACATTTACTTCCTGTGTTTCCATTCCTACAAAAGAAAACACCAATATTTTGGAAGAATTATCAGGAACATCAATGGTAAATTCTCCACTCGCATTCGTATTCGTTCCGGTAGTACTTCCTTTTATCAAAACCGAAACGCCTTGAAGCGGTTTTCCATTTTCATCGATAATTTTTCCCGATATTATCTTCAAAGGAATTGTTGAAAGCAACACAGAATTTGGAACTGTTTTTTCCGGTTCTTTTTCTTTTATAACAATTGTTTTATCAACAATAGAATAAGTAAGCCCGGTTTTTTGCAAACACTGTTTGAGTGCATCCTGTAGAGGCGCATTATATATTTTTACATCTACTTTTCCCACTTTTTCCAAAAGCTCATAAGGATATAAAAAATTATATCCCGTTTGCTTACGAATTTCTTTAAATACTTTTTGTAAAGGCGCATCGCGCATTGAAAGCGTTACTTTCTGAGAGTAGCTTTTTGCGGTTACCTGAAGGCAGGCCATTAAAATTAAAATTGCTGTAAGTTTCATAATCAAAAGCGTTTTGGTTAAATTTTGCTTTGATCGAACAGAGAGAATCTTTAAAAACATAACTTTGTTTTTTTGGTTAAACAATGAACATTCCTCAATGATTGTATTATTGATAACTAAAAATTTTCGCCGGAAGTGTTGCAAGCGCTTCCGGTTTCTTTTTTAGAAATTTCCTTTTAAAGGGTGGGTTAAGACACGAACCTCGGCGGCTAACTTCTCTAAACCCTTCTAAACTTTTCTAAACTATTCAAACCAGTCTTCTATTCCTTCATTCAAATCAAGGCATCACCACCACTTTTCTATCCTCTACCTGGAATTTTACTTCTCCTGTCAAATGCAGCATATTCAGCACCTGCGACAGATTTACATCGCGTGAAATCGTTCCTCCAAAATGACTTGATACAGTTCCTTTATATTCGACATTCACATCATACCATCTTGTGAGCTGCCGCATAATATCATGAATATCCGCCCGGTCAAATTGGAATTTCCCCTCTTTCCACGCAATCGCTTCTTCCACATCTGCATCATTAATTATTTTGATTTCTCCGGCTTTATTCATCTGCGCCTGTTGTCCTGGTTTTAATAAACTGGAACTATTATTCTTATTTATTTTTACGCTTCCTTCCAATAATGTGGTACGAATTGTAGATTCATTCTCATAGGAGTTGATATTAAAATGTGTTCCCAAAACTTCAACTTCCATCCCATTCACTTTTACTTTAAAAGGCATCTTAGCATTTTTTGCCACTTCAAAATAAGCTTCTCCCAACAATTCTACTTTTCTTTCTTTTCCAACAAAACTTGCAGGAAATCGAAGTGAAGAAGCCGCATTCAGCCACACTTTGGAGCCATCAGCAAGCATTAACTGATATTGTCCTCCTCTTGGTGTAGAAATGGTATTGTAAACAACTTCTGAAGATTTATTTTTTAAAGTATTATAAGATAGCATTCCATTTAGTTTTAAGATTTTAGAATTTCCCTGGGTAGTAAGTGTTCCGTTTGCAGCGCTGTCAAGAATAATTGATGAGCCATTTGCCAAAGTAAGTATCGCTTTGTTTTTGCCTGGGACAACATCATTTTTTTCGCTATGAATATTTTCTGTTTTGCTGATTTGACTTTCCTCTTTTGGTTTAAATAAAAAATAAACTGATACCGAAAGCATACAAAAAATAACCGCCGCTGCTGCATATTGAATATTCCATGTTCTTTTCCTTTTACCTGAAACGATTGATACTACAGGTGCTTCATGTTTTGCCTCCTCTATCAGTAGAGCAAACTTTAAGTCTAATTCTGATTCTTTTAAATGGCTTTCCTTTCCCGATTTTTCCCAATAATCTTTTAATATTTGCGATAAGCTTTCTGTTTCTTTTTCATTTTCCATGATGAATAATAACTGATCCAATTCTTTTCTTGTACAGGTATTAGCAATGTATTTTTCAATCAAATCTTTTAATCTATCATTTGGATAATCCATGCTTTGCATAAATGAAAATATTACTTTACAAAATCGTTTATAGTTTGAAGACGATTAAATGAACGCGAACAACTAATGGAATGGAAAGTTTTTTTTATTTTATAATGGCAGGTATCATAACAACAAGAAATGCAATGTCAAAGTTTTTGGAAAGATAAGTACGGATAAATCGTTGCGCTTCAACGATGTGATTATTGATAGTATGTTTTG
>DATILZ010000077.1:0-3613 GCA_035475995.1 Hanamia sp.
GCGCATTCATTCCCAATAATAAATGCTGAATGACGAGTGTAGAATTATCAGCGAAGGCATCAAAAGCTATCTTCCAGGAAGCCGATACCGGTTTTTCCCCGAGCCACAGAGAATAGGCAGTCAGGTACCGGGTGGCAAACGCTACGTCAAGTTTCTCCATCCTCATGCCATCTTCAAAATCTTTATCGGCAATACATTCTTTTACCCTGCACGTTACCTTATGATAAAGTACGGCAAAGTAACCGGCCGGACTATTATTGATTTCGCAGTAGGAAATAATTTGCTCCAGTTGGAATATTACTTCATCGATCGTGGCAGGTAATTTTAGTTGCAGTAAATCGTTTTTTGTAACCGTTGGTGCCGCAGTAACCATGGTTTTTATTTTACATAAAAATAATTAATTCAGCAGGAAAGGAACAAATAATCCCGATTTGTGTTTTTAAAACTTATTCACTGATTACCTCTTTCCGCAAATCAGGAATTTTGGAAGAATGACAAATGATAAATGCCGGTTAGCTTGTTTGAATAAGGTAATAAAGTTGTTTTAGTTTTGTTTGATAGGTTACTAAGGTAATAAGGTTTTTAATAATAAAGGAAGCCATGTAAAGCGGATAAGTTTTATGAAAATAAAGTAGAAATCTTATTTCAAAACCCTTTAATCAGCATGTGATATTTGTTTATAGAATTGTTTGGTTCATAACGTGGTCAAACCCGTATTATCTTATTAAAAGATTTTTATCAAAAAAGAGTAAAAATGTCGAAAGCTAAAACTCCTCTCTCCTTTGTACTGCACCAGGTTTTACCCCTTTGAAAATCACAAAGAAAGAAATATTCTATAAATGAATAAATTGTATATTCGGTTTCTTATTTTCTAAAAAACATTCATGCAAAACTGGCAAATAAAAACCTCCCTTTTTCTTAATTATTTTGTATTCGCAATTCTGCTAAACAGTGTGGGTACTGTTATTTTGCAGGTACAAAATAATTATGCAATTACACAAGGTGCAGCAAGCATTTTAGAAGCTTTTAAGGATTTGAGTATTGCCATTGCTTCATTCCTTGTTGCTTCTTATATTACACGCATTGGTTACAAGCGTTCTATGTTGCTGGCATTGGGCTTTGTGATCATTGCCTGTTTGATGATGCCTTTGATCGGCGGCTTTGCGATGACAAAAGTTTTGTTTGCAGTTACCGGAGTTAGTTTTGCATTAATAAAAGTTTCGGTTTATGCAACCATCGGACTTGTCACTTCGAACAAAAAAGATCATGCAAGTTTCATGAATTTTATTGAATCTTTTTTTATGATCGGCATCCTCGCCGGCTATTTTATTTTTAGCGCTTTTGTAGATAATAAAAATCCGGCTTCCACCTCATGGCTCAATGTTTATTATTTACTGGCAGCGATTTCGGCGCTCGCTTTTATCTTATTGCTTACCGCTCCTTTAGACGAATCTTCTGTAAAAGATCAGGAAGTGAAATCGTTTGTAAAAGATTTTGCTGATATGATAAAATTGGCCATCAGGCCATTGGTTTTGATATTTATCGTCAGCGCTTTTTTTTATGTATTAATAGAGCAAAGCATTATGAGCTGGTTGCCAACATTCAACAGCCAGGTATTGCATTTATCCACAAGGCTCAGCATTCAGATGGCCAGTATTCTCGCCATTTCCACAGCGATTGGAAGATTTATTGCAGGATTTGTTTTAAGAAAAATTCATTGGTTAAAAGTAATTATCGCCTGTCTTTTACTGGCAGCGATCCTGGTGATCCTGGTTATTCCCCTGGCTTCAAAAATACATATTGCCTCTATAGAAAACTGGCTGGATGCACCGTTTGTTGCATATATGTTTCCTTTGATAGGGTTACTTCTTGCACCGGTTTATCCGGCTATTAACTCAGTAATTTTGAGTTCATTGCCTTTGCGCCAGCACGGACCCATGAGTGGATTGATCGTAATTTTTTCGGCTTTGGGCGGCACAACCGGATCTATAATAACTGGCCATATTTTTGAGGCTTATGGCGGACAAACAGCATTTTATTTTTCTTTGGTTCCGATTACGATTCTGATCGTCAGTCTTATCTTTTTTAACCATCTGCAAAAGAAAAATGCTGTTCCTGATCATCCGGTTCTTCAAAATGCGGATGCTTTGAGTTAATTATCTTTTTGCTTTATAAAAAGTAATTCTATGGAAATCGAATACATTTTTACACTCGGCGAATTGTTTGAAAAAGTGCAGCTAAAACCTGTATTTCCAGACAGTAAAACCTTTGTTGATTGCACACCAAAAACGGATCTTTCGTCTATTCGTGACCGTTATAACGGGGAAAAAGACGCTAAAGATTTTGACCTTACTGCTTTTGTGCATGCGCATTTTATTTTGCCAAAAAACTATGCGACCGATTATAAAAGTAATAAGCAGCTTCCTGTGTCTGAACATATCGAAAACCTTTGGGACGTGCTTACCCGCCCGCCGCAGGAATCACACAATTCTTTGATTCCGCTGCCACATTCTTATGTCGTTCCCGGCGGCCGTTTCAGGGAAATATATTATTGGGACAGTTATTTTACCATGCTTGGTTTGCAGGTTTCGAAAAGGGTAGATCTTATTGAAAATATGGTGGATAATTTTGCTGATCTCATTCGTCGCTTTGGTTACATACCGAACGGCAACCGGACTTATTATCTCAGCAGGTCGCAGCCACCTTTTTTCGCCTGCATGGTCAGTTTATTGGCAGAAGAAAAAGGAGAAGATACGATCGTAAAATATTTACCATCGTTGCAAAAGGAATACGATTTCTGGATGAAGGGAAGTGATGCCCTTACTGCAGATCATAATTATAATCTGCGTGTTGTCTTAATGCCGGATGGACAGATTATGAACCGGTATTGCGATGGAAATGAATTTCCGCGCCCTGAAGCATACAAAGAAGAAGTAAAATGGACAAAAGATGTGGCAGATAAAAAGACGATGTATCTCAATCTGCGCGGTGCCTGCGAATCAGGGTGGGATTTTTCTTCACGATGGTATAAGCATGAAAATGATTTTTCATCCATTCATACCACAGATATCATTCCGGTTGACCTCAATTGCCTGTTGCTATACCTTGAACAAACTGTTGCAAAGGGATATGAATTATCCGGCGATTCATCCGCATCAGAAAAGTTTAAAAGCCTTGCCAATAAACGCGCTGAGGCGATTCAGAAATATTGCTGGAATGAAGAGAAAGGATTTTATTTTGATTATGACTGGCGCGATAACAAACAGAAGGAATGGTTGACGGTAGCCGCTGCTTTTCCTTTATACTTTGGCGTCGCTTCTGAGAAGCAGGCGCGCAGTGTAGCGTCAATTTTAAAAGAGAAGTTTCTTGGCAATGGTGGTTTGCTTACCACGCTCGAAACAACGAACCAGCAATGGGATGCGCCAAACGGATGGGCGCCTTTGCAATGGATTGCGATAATGGGTTTGGCCAAATATGGTCTTACAGACCTGGCAAAAGATATTACCACTAAGTGGATGCACATCAATGAAAAAGTGTACGAAAATACCGGCAAAATGATGGAGAAATACAATGTGGTAGATACCAACCTGAAAGCCGGTGGCGGCGAATATCC
>DATILZ010000078.1:0-4932 GCA_035475995.1 Hanamia sp.
GCAATGATATTTGTTTCAGGATATTTATCAAAAACGATTTCAGTAAATGCTACAGGAATGGCAATAAGCTCACAATCTTCCAATGCCTGAAGATATTCCGTGCATGGCTCCTGGGTGCCTAATGTACGGATAGAACCTACAATCTCGTTCTCTTCATTGATCCAGGTGGTTAAAAATTTACCTTCATCTTTTATACACCCCTGAATTACTCCTTTTACAATAAAATAAAAATGATCGGCAATAGAACCCGGCTTTAATAATAGTCTTCTTTTTTCAATAAATAATGGAAAAGTATTTTCGTCAAATTCACGGATTGCACCATCGGAAAGCGGACCTATGCTGGTAAAAAAAGCAATCACAGGTGAATGGCCATCTTTTGTTTGCCATTTATGAGAGGTGTGTATTTTGTTCATTTTATATAAAAAAAAAGCAAAGAAAATGAAAATGAATTTTAATAAAGAATCTTTTCTAACCGCCCTATGATAATCCCCTCATGATATATTTGCATTTTATATTTTCCTTTGTAGAATGTATCAGAATTGACTGAAAATTGAAGGCGCTTGTGATTGTCTCTCTCATTATCAAAATGTACCGCAGCAGAATAAACTTTTCTTCCAGAAATTGTTTGGAAAGTAGCTGATGCACCGGAAGCGTTCAATAATACTTTTCCATTTGGCTGCACAATCACTACATAAATTACGGCAGAAGTATTTTGAGGTTTCACATTGATTTCAAAAGAGCCGGCCAATTTCTTTGTTTTTGATGCCACTCCTGTCTTTTGATCATTATTATAAGCCCCAAATCTTAAATGCGAAACCAATAAGGGCAAAGATGATGCCGGTTGCTCTTTACTTTTTTCAGAAGCCGGTCTCTGTTGCTTCTCTTTTTGTTTACTCTCAGGCAGTAGTTTTACCATTTCATTCAAACGCGCATTCTCTTTTGTTATTTCTATATTCTGATTTCGTAATTTATCTATAGTTTTTTGTAAATTAACCACTTCTATTTCAGATGCTGAATCTTTTGCAGAAGCCCTTTTTTTAAGAATTAAAGCAATTTCATTTTTTATCCTGTTAAACTCCATTATTTTCAAAGCCATTTCATGGTCTGATGAATCATAAGTTATCGTATCAGCGGGATTGTTCAATTGCTGAAGTGCTGAATCTAAAGGCTTTTGATAGGCTTGATATCCCCTTACATCGTTTGTTTTTTTTACGGCTAATGCATTTATTTTTTGAGCAACTTTTTTGGAAAAATAAAACCGGTATCCCCAAATGGAAATGAGCGTAAAAGCTATCATAACAACTATTAAAGCAAAAATCAACAGGTATAAAGATTTACGATCTTTCATCGAACAGAGTTAAGATTTTTTTGCAAAATAGGTAGTTAAACGCATTTGTTTAACGTATTCGTTTTAGATAGCAATGAAATAACGGAATGAAGAAAGAATTATTACTGCAAAAATATTCATTACCCCGGATTTTGCCATGATTTGTGTCTTCACAAACCATATTTCCGACAGCCATGGTTTGTGTCTTCACAAACCATATTTTGAACTTTCGGCAGCAATGGTTTGTATCTGGCAGCCATGGTTTGTGTCTTCACAAACCACATTTTGAACTTTCGGTAGCCGTGATTTGTGTCTTCACAAACCATATTTCGGGTAGCCATGGTTTGTGTCACAAACCATCATAAGTATTTCTGCCCTTGGTTGGTGTTAGTGTCTCGCTCGGCTTTCGAACTAATCCTGGAATACTTCAATCCGAACGAATGCATGGCAGGATATTTTTCTACTTATCAAATGATGTAAAATCATTATATGGAAAGCTGATTACACTACTGTTGAAGCTTTCTTCCTACCTCTTTTAAGTATAGATAATGTGTACCTCCTTCCATGCTAAGGTATGGCCAAAGCATTCATCCTTCGCTCCAAAGGTATGGATAAAGCATTCATCCTTCGCTCCAAAGGCATGGATAAAGCATGGATAAGGTATGGATAAGGCATGGATAAGGTATAGAATGGCAGCATTTATTTCTTGGTAAATATTTTTTTAAATGTAAATTTACTAAGGTATTCTTTTACATTGAAATAATTCCTTTGACTCAGTTATTTATTGTCTTACTTCTTTACGGAGTTAACGAATAAATAAAAGGACTTTCTATTTCAAATCTTCAAACGTTCACGTTAACTATATCAATATTTCAAATTTTTGGATTAAAATAATACCACGCTGCCCATGACCAAAATCCTGGACAAGCGTATCTACATTTCCGTGCATGTCATTTATTCTCAAAATCAGCCCTCATAACCCGAAATAAAATCCGGTTTAATTCTTAGTTTATTGCTTATATAAACCACTGCTTCTTTTAAAATTGTTCGCACTTTCAAAATCACTTTTTTTTCAGAATCAGAAAGTTGATTTATTAGTGAATGGAAACATTTTTAATATTGCCTTTTTACCCTATTTTTGCAGCCCTAAAAATTAAGTAAAAACTATATGGATAATTTGATTTACGTAATACCGGCAATGGGTATTGTCGGACTGCTTTACACCTTTATAAAGTTTGCATGGGTGGGAAAACAAGATGCAGGCAATGAAAGAATGAAAGAAATCAGCACTTATATTGCTGAAGGCGCTATGGCGTTTTTAAAAGCTGAATGGAAAATCCTTTCCTATTTTGTAATTATCGCAGCAATATTGCTGGGAATTATGGGTTTCAGCAGCGCCAACAGCAGTTGGGTTATTGCTATTTCTTTTATATGTGGAGGTTTTTTTAGCGCCCTTGCAGGTTATATCGGAATGAAAGTGGCCACCAAAGCAAATGTGCGTACAACACAAGCTGCAAGAACGAGCTTATCAAAAGCACTAAATGTATCATTTACCGGTGGAAGTGTGATGGGACTTGGTGTTACAGGTTTAGCGGTTTTAGGTTTGGGCGGTTTATTTATTATCCTGAAAGCCATTTTTGCTCCTGAAGCACTTGCCAATAGTTTTGAAATGGAAAAGACAATTGAGATCTTAACAGGTTTCAGTTTAGGTGCAGAAAGTATCGCTTTGTTTGCCCGCGTGGGCGGTGGTATTTATACAAAAGCTGCTGACGTAGGAGCCGACCTGGTAGGAAAAGTAGAAGCAGGAATTCCGGAAGATGATCCGCGCAATCCTGCTACCATTGCAGATAATGTAGGTGATAATGTAGGCGATGTGGCCGGAATGGGCGCTGATCTTTTTGGCTCTTATGTGGCTACCATTTTGGCAACCATGGTTTTGGGAAGAGAAACAATTTCTGCTGATGCTTTTGGTGGAATGTCGCCGATCTTATTGCCAATGTTGCTCGCTTCTATGGGAATTATTTTTTCTATTCTTGGTACATTTTTCGTAAAAATATCTGACAGCGCAGGCTTACATACTTCCGTTGTACAAAAAGCATTGAACCTGGGAAACTGGGGAACCATTGTAATAACTGCTATTGCTGCTTATTTCCTTGTAATGTGGCTTATGCCAGATACAATGACTTTAAGAAATTATGAGTTCACAAAATATGGCGTATTTGGCGCTATAATTGTTGGTTTGGTAGTAGGAACTTTAATTAGTTTTATCACCGAATTCTATACAGCGATGGGCAAAAGGCCGGTGCTTACCATTGTACGTCAATCTTCTACAGGCCACGCTACCAATATCATTGGCGGTCTTGCGGTGGGTATGGAAAGTACTTTATTTCCAATTTTGGTGTTGGCTTCGGGAATTTATTTATCTTATTACTGTGCTGGTTTATATGGTGTTGCCATTGCATCTGCCGGAATGATGGCGACAACCGCAATGCAATTAGCCATTGATGCTTTCGGTCCTATTGCAGACAACGCAGGTGGAATTGCCGAGATGTGTGAATTGCCAAAAGAAGTGCGGGAAAGAACAGATATTCTGGATGCAGTAGGAAATACAACAGCAGCCACAGGAAAAGGTTTCGCGATTGCATCTGCGGCATTAACTTCTCTTGCTTTATTTGCGGCTTTTGTAGGGATTGCCAAAATTGACGGCATTGATATTTACCGGGCAGATGTATTGGCCGGATTATTTGTTGGCGCAATGATTCCGTTTATATTTTCTTCTCTTGCAATACGTGCTGTTGGTGAAGCAGCTATGGCGATGGTAGAAGAAGTTCGCAGACAGTTTCGCACCATTCCCGGAATTATGGAAGGAAAAGGAAAACCCGAATATCAAAAATGCGTGGCAATTTCAACCAATGCATCTATCAGGAAAATGATGCTTCCTGGTGCAATCGCCTTGCTTTCACCGGTAATTATCGGATTTATTTTTGGGCCACAGGTTCTTGGAGGATTTCTTGCCGGTGCAACAGTAAGTGGCGTATTGATGGGAATTTTTCAAAACAACGCAGGCGGTGCATGGGACAATGCAAAAAAATCTTTTGAAAAAGGCGCTTTGATCAATAATGAAACGCATTATAAAGGTTCAGAGCCGCATAAAGCTTCTGTAACAGGAGATACAGTTGGTGATCCGTTTAAAGATACTTCAGGACCAAGTATGAATATCCTGATCAAATTAATGAGTATCGTATCATTGGTAATTGCCCCTACCCTTGCTCATAATTTTCAGAATAAGATAAATACAGAACGTCAGCAAAAAATTAAAACATTGACCAACATGAATACGCTTTCCGCTACAGAATCCGGTCAAAATAAAAATGTGTGGACATTAACTACGCCTCCCGGAACAGACAACGCGGTGAGTGAAAAAGAAATCAAAAGATTCATTGATGTGCTGGAAGAAGACAACCTGGTTAAAGCAAATACTTTTTCTGTAGCTGTGGCAAAAGGAGAACTTTATATTGATGGACAAATACAACCGCAAGCAGTAAAAAATAAATACAGCAGTTATATTCAAAAGACCGGCGATTTTATTACCAAGGAGTCGAAGC
>DATILZ010000079.1:0-4335 GCA_035475995.1 Hanamia sp.
TGGCCTGCGCCATGGTTATCTAAGAAGACTGGTAATTCTCCATTTTATCTAACCAATGCCATTCAATTTTTGGACGAACCCGGCGAATGGTATCTCGATTTAAAAAATAGAAAAATATATTATTGGCCGCGCGAGAATGAAAATTTAAATACAGCAGATGTCGTTGCTCCGAGATTGGAAACATTGGTAAAAGTAGAAGGCACCATTGACCGACCTGTTTCTTATGTTTTCTTTAAAGGAATTTCGTTTATGCATGCCAGTTGGATGCGTCCTTCTGAATCAGGTCATGTTCCGTTACAGGCAGGCATGTATTTGCTGGATGCTTATAAACTAAAAATACCAGGGACGCCTGATAAAAAAGGATTGGAAAACCAGGCTTGGGTGGGCAGGCCGAAAGCAGCAGTGGAAGTAGCTTATGCCAATCATATCAATTTTGAAGATTGCCGTTTTCAACATCTTGCATCGACAGGATTGGATTATGTAACAGGTACTAATAACGACCTGATTGAAGGAAATCTTTTTAAAGACATTGGAGGCTCAGGAATGTTGTTTGGAACTTTTTCTCATGAAGCTGAAGAAGCGCATTTGCCTTACAATCCAAAAGATGAAAGAGAGATTTGCACCAATGAGCACATCATAAATAATCTCGTTACTGATGTAAGCAATGAAGATTGGGGTTGTGCGGGTATTTGTGCAGGTTTCGTTAGAGGCATCAACATTGAACATAATGAAGTTTGCAATGTTTCTTACACAGGAATAAGTTTAGGATGGGGCTGGACAAAAAGTCCCAATGCCATGCGTGACAACAAAATTAATTTCAATAAGATAAACGACTATGCAAAACATTTATATGATGTTGCAGCAATTTATACCTTATCTGCACAGCCAAATTCTGAGATAAGAAATAATTATGTCGATAGCATCTACAAAGCGCCTTATCCACACGACCCGGATCATTGGTTTTATTTGTACACTGATGAAGGGTCATCTTATTTCACTGTAAAAGATAATTGGTGTCCATCGAAAAAGTTTTTGCAAAATGCAAATGGTCCCGGTAATGTTTGGGAGAATAATGGTCCACAGGTTTCGACGGATGTGAAACAAGAAGCAGGAATACAAAAACCTTTTCGATACTTGTTGAAAGAAAAAACAGTTGATAAAAGTTGGCCTATTAATTCTGCGAAAAAAAATGACGAAGAAAGTGAGAACGTAAGAAAAATCCGAAACCGAAATCAATTATGTATAGAGATTATAGGTAAATCTAACGCAACTTTGAACCCGGCATCGCTGAAAAATATTTGCGCAAAAAATAAAATTCCGGCACAGGATATTTTTGAATGGGAAAATCATTTGGTAGTTTATGACACGCTTCAGATACCTGAAGATTTACAAAAAGAAGTTGCGACAGCTTATCCAAATAGTGAAGTAAAATTTTATCGAAAGCTTGTTTACGAATTTAATGAAAGCCACTGTTCGAGCCCCTATAATAGCGACCAGTGGACTAATGTTTTAATGACCGCCAATTTAGTCAAAGATACTGCCATGCAAAATCAATATTTAAACTATCATGCTACTCAATTTCAAAAGTGGCCGGAAGTGGCGAAAGGATTTTGTAATGCCAATTTTAAGCAGGTGATTGTTCTAAAAAGCGGACGGCAATTGATGCTTATCATCAGCATTCCGAAAGGAAAAACATTGGATGAATTAAATCCGAAAACAACCGAAAATAATCCGCATGTAGATGATTGGAATTCAATAATGAAAAAATACCAGGAGGGAATTGAAGGAACAAAACCAGGCGAGACATGGGTTGCATTGAAGCCGGTTTCTTAAAGATTGAGAGATTGTACAATATAGACTGGATGTCATTTTTTAAATTGAAAAAAAAACAAACGAAAATTTAATTGTTGCAAAATAATAAATGTTGTTTTTGAAGGTGTGATGGTAGATGCCGAATTAAAATTACATGGTAAATCAGCAGCGTTATTCACCATGTGGAAAATCTTCTTAAGCCATAACATAAATCTATGGATATAAAAGTTAGCAAGCATATTAAACAATACAACCGCGGATTATTTTTTTTGGCTTTACTCTTTTTGTTTTCTGTTGAAAACAATGCACAATTGACTAATATAAATAATAATGAAAGGGCAATAAAACATACAAAATGGAAGGAAGCAGGTTACAAGGTGCTTTCTGCCGGTTTCAATACATTTAATGCAACAGAGTGTGCTAATATTTTTTACAAACAAAAAAATACCATTGTAAAAATTGCTCCTGAACTGGAAGGATTAAAAGGAATAAGATTACCTTTTCCTGATACATGTAAAACGCACAATGTATTAGAGATTTCTTTTGATGAGCCCGTTAAGCTGCTGGTAGGCATATTCAATGATTCACTAAAAGAAAACAATGCGGCTATTTCTGTTTTAAACAATATTTCTTTTGGAAAAGGACAACCTGGAAAAATTGCAATTATAAAAAAAGCGCTTACTGTTACAGGTTTGCCTGCTGCAGATGTTTATGCTGTTCATTTTAAAAAGGGCGAACATACAATCAGTTGGAAGAGTAGTTATAATGGTAGATTCATTTTTTTAGGGGCTATTGAAGAATCTCAAAAAATCACAAGTTATAATGCTGAATTGCCGGATGGAAGATTATGGGACCCATTTATTATTGAAGGTTTTTATGATGAAAAACCTTTGTTCGAAATAGTTGGAGGCCCGGATAAGCCTGTGATAGATGAAGGTATGCCTGGTACGGAAGATATACAAGGCGGTTTTGAAGGCGGCACCTGCGTTAAAATTGGCGATACTTATCACATGTTTCCTACCGAAAGAGCCGGAGAAAAAAATATAGGTGCCTATTATGACAGGGTGAAAACCCGCATTGGTTATTGGATAAGCAAAGATGCCATTCATTGGCAAAGGCAGTCTGCCATTTATCAGGCCAGCGGCAAATACGCAGTAACGGATTATGACAATCCTGCCAATGACAGGAGGGCCGCTATCTGGTCATACATACCCATTTTTAATAAAACAAAAAACAGGTGGTATGGCTATTATCTCACCTATACAGTTTCCAGGAAAATTGCACCGAATCATTCGTTTGGCCGTATCTGGCGTACAGAATCAAAAACATCCGGAATAGAAGGCATTGGCGGACCTTACGATGAAGGGCAGTTGATAATGGAACCTGGCTTAAATTCACAACTTTGGGAAGGCCGTCAAGGTGTTGCTTCTTTTTATCCATTTCCGGTAAAAGACCACTGGCTGGCTTTTTATGCAGGCGCTTATCCCTTTTTGAAACGTGAAGATTATCCTGATAAAACCGCGAAAGGTTGGTTTATTGGTTTGGCAAAATCCGATTCATTAGAAGGCCCCTGGGTACGTTTGGATACCACTATTAATCCTATAAAAACAATTCATCCCTGGTTTGTAGAAAATCCTATTGTTTACCAAATGCCCAATGGCCTTTACCTGGCAATCTTTGATGGCGGCCCTGAAGGTTGGGGGCTTCATCTGCCCAACATGTTCGGATATACATTGTCAGCAGATGGTTTGCACTGGACGGAAGCACATTATTTGCCAATACAAACCAAAGTAAAAAAATGGTGGAATATAATGCGAACGCCATTATGTCTTATTCCGGAAGGCAACGATATCTACACGATTCTTTACGCCGCTATTGACACAACAAAACGTTTTCATCCCATAGGCATGGTAAAGGTTAAACTGGATAAAGAAGTATTGGATGATAAATTGAAATCCTTGAAATTTAAACAATGATGATAAATAAAAAAGGGGCTGGTGATAACTCCCCTTCAGAGAATGAACGCAGGCTCAACATCGGAATACTTGGCTTAGGCGAAGGTCGAAGCACAATGTCAGCGGCCTTGCAAAGCGATAGATATCAATTGAAAATGATTTGCGATGCAAATGAAGAGCTATGTAAACAACGTAGCCATGAATTCAATTTCCCAAATTATACAACTAATTATCAGCAAATGCTGAATGATAAAGACATTGATATCATTGCCATTTATACTCCTGATCATTTACATGCACCACATGTTAAACAAGCTTTGCTTCACAACAAACATGTGGTTTGTACCAAACCATTTATTGATGATTTAAATGACGCAAAAGAATTATTGCAACTACAGCAACAAACGGGGAAAAGAGTTTTTGTAGGACAAAGCTCACGCTTTTTTGAACCTGCGAAAAGACAACGCAAAGATTTTGAAACAGGTGAAATCGGAGAATTAATTACCATTGAAAGTAATTATAATGCTGACCACCGCTGGTTCCTGGAAAAGAAATGGGCCTTGGAAAA
>DATILZ010000080.1:0-4531 GCA_035475995.1 Hanamia sp.
TTAATCCGCCCTTTCCGTTACTGCAAATCCGGTTGCCGAATATGCCGATTTTGCCACAAAAGGTGCATAAATGCATCGTGATTTATTTAAAGGATGTAGAAAATATCACCGGCGGAAAGCTCCCTCAGCAAGGAAATTATTGGAACAGGTCCGAAAGAAATACGGTCAGCAGAAAGATCAGTTTGTAACTGTGAGGGAGTTGTAAAATGAGTGCACCTATTATATCAACAATAAGAAGGAGGTTATTATTTGCCATTTAATTTGGTAATGCTTAATCTCCGGCATGTCTGGCAATCTCTTCAATAGTAAAATGAACAGAAAGATCCGTTAGCAGCAGTTTCCTGGCCATTTAATATCGTTTTCGCTTAATGGCATTCCTTCGCGTTTTGCACGTTTTTGAAAGGACAAATATCAGCATTTCATTACCACAATCTCGTACTACTACTAAGGAATTTTAAAACGCATTTAATCTGTTATCCGTTCAGATAAAAGACTATCAAACGCTACTCATCCCGAATAGTTATTTCAGACCTGGTCATCCTTGACTCTTACTCCACTCAAAGCCCACTCAAAGCCCACTCAAAGCCATGCATAAAGCATGGGGAATGAATGAAGTGTATCTTATTTGTTAAAGGCGCATCCATGCGGTGTTTTTTGTACAAGCAAGGCTATACTATGTAAGAAACAAAGCAGTGGTAATTTTATCGGTCCGTCAGAGGATTTCGTGGGTGGTCGCTTTCTTGCGCCTCTGAACGATTGCTTAATCTATAATTATATCCTGCTCATCCTAAGGAGCCCTTCGAATCGGCCTGATCTTAAAAACTCGCTATATTACCTTTTGTTCAGTATAATAACGACTAATAGCACTTTCATTGCTAAAAGTTTAATCTGGATAAATCTGCCTGATATGAGTTGTTAATTCATTTCAAAATTTGCATTGTTGTGGAGCGCAGCGTCGTCTTCTAATTTTAGCTGCCATTTCCATGCAGTTCCCATCATTTCATCCAAAGAATATTTTGGGTCCCATTTCAATTTTTCTTTAGCCAAAGAATTATTTGCATAAATAGCGACAATATCGCCGGGGCGACGCGGGCCTATTTTATAGTTCAATTTTACATTACTTACTTTTTCAAAAGCATGAATGGCTTCCAACACAGAAACACCATTTCCGGTTCCCAAATTATATACTTCACATTGCTCTACATTTTTATTTTCTATCAAATGTTGCAAAGCCAGTGTATGCGCATGAGCAATATCGCAAACGTGCACATAATCACGAATACAAGAGCCATCTCTGGTATCATAATCATCGCCGTAAACAACTAATTCTTTTATTTTTCCGACAGCAGTTTGTGTAATCGCAGGTACCAGGTTTTCCGGTTTCCCGACCGGCAATTCACCAATAAGCGCAGAAGGATGAGCGCCAACCGGATTGAAATATCGCAATAAAATACTTTGCAAACCACCGGTTTTCGTCACGTCTCTTACAATTTCTTCACCCATTTGCTTGGTAGCTCCATAAGGAGATTCAGCCGGCTTTATCGGGGATTCTTCAGTTACAGGAATTTTATCAGGACTTCCATAAACGGTACAGGATGATGAAAAAATAAAATGTGGCACTTTAAATTCTTTGGCGCATTTCAATACATTGATCAGAGAGGTCAAATTGTTTTCATAATACATCAAAGGTTTGTTTACCGATTCTCCCACAGCTTTATAAGCTGCAAAATGAATGATTCCTTTAATGTCTGTATTTTCCTGGAAAACTGCATAAGTATCGTCAAAATTGGTAAGGTCAACTTTATAATTTTTGACCGCGACACCTGTAATTTCCTTAATGCCATTTAGTAAAGAGGTAGAAGACCTGGAATTATTATCAATAGAAATTGGATTAAATCCATTTTCAATCAGATCTACAATTGTATGGGCACCAATATAGCCGCAACCGCCGGTAACTAAAATTTTATTCATGTCACAAAGTAAGAGAAAATAGTATGAAACCAAGAAGGTTTTTTCAGTCTCTTCTCAGTTTATACTTCTCTAAAAAACCTTCTTGGTTTTCTACAAAAAACTTTCCTCGCTTTCAACTCAACAAATGAATAATGAAATAAACAACAGCTGCCACAAGCGCACTTACCGGAACAGTGAGAACCCAGGCCCAAACCAAATTCACTGTAACGCCCCAGCGTACTGCTGATAAGCGTTTGGTAGCGCCGACACCTACGATCGCGCCGGTAAGTGTGTGGGTGGTGCTAACAGGGATTCCGAAAAATATGGTAAGAAAAATAGTAAAAGCACCAGCAGTTTCGGCACAAAAACCTTCCAGAGGATTTACTTTGGTAATCCGTGTTCCCATAGTTTTTACAATGCGCCATCCTCCAGACATGGTACCTAATGCGATAGCAGAGTAACAGGCAAGTGGCAGCCATTCAGGCATGGCCATTTCTTCAATAGAAACCGTTGCCCCATGAACGCTTTTTTCATAAAACCAGATGGCGGTTAAAATTAAACCCATTGTTTTTTGAGAATCACCTCCGCCATGAGCAAGACTAAGAGAAGCGGAGGAAAGTAATTGAAGGCTTCGAAACCATTTTTCTGCACGGGCAGGCCGGGATTTTTTTGCAATATTTACAGTAATAACAGTAATGACAAAACCCAATAATAAACCAATAACCGGAGCCAATATCATAAAGATTAAAGCAATATAAACAGGATGTGTATTCACTCCTGCTAATCCTCCTGCTGCAAGTGCAGCACCTGCCAAACCACCAATCAATGTATGTGAAGAACTGGATGGAATGCCATAATACCAGGTAAAGATATTCCAGCTTATAGCTGCAATCGTAGCTGCAATGATGGTTTTGAAATTGATAATATTTTCAGACATAATATTGGCAATAGTGCCTGCCACTTTATGTTCCCTGAAAACAAAAAATGCGATAAAATTAAAAGCCGCTGCCCATAAAACCGCCTGGAATGGTGTAAGTACTTTTGTCGAAACTATTGTTGCAATTGAGTTTGCTGCATCGTGAAATCCATTGATATAATCAAAAATGAGCGCAAGAACAATAATAACAATCAGGAAAACAAACATAATTTAGTTTTAAAGCAGAATGCTGAATGCCGAAGGCAGAAAGCGCTTTAAGCCTTCAGCATTAAGCGTATTTAATAATGATGGATTCAATGACGTTTGCAGCATCTTCGCATTTATCGGTTACGATTTCCATTACCTGGTAAATCTCTCTTTTTTTAATCACCTCTTTTGCGTCAGGTTCGTGTTCAAAAAGTTGTTCGATGCTGTAATCAAATACATCATCAGCCTGATTTTCGATGCTGTTTATTGCAACCATCGCGTCAGTGATTTTGCGCAGATTTTTCATGTCCCTTAATTCAATAACGGCTTTGCGCACTTCCGTACAACTGCTCAAAATTAGATCAGCCATTTTATGAAAAGTAATGTCATCAGGCTTTACTTTATAGAAATTAATTTTTTTAGCGGCAGAATAGATGTAATCGCAAATATCATCGAGAGCAGTAGCGAGATAATGAATGTCTTCACGATCAAAAGGAGTGATAAAATTTCTTCCTAATTCGGTAAAAATGCGATGCGTATGATCATCATTTACATGCTCAAGGTCTTCAATCTGTTTTATTAAAATTTCTCTTTTGTCAAAATCTTTTTCATGCACTACTTCTTTGAGTTTTTCTGCCATCTGAACGACCGTTTCAGAAACACTTTCGAATAATTGGAAAAAAACCTTGTCTTTAGGAAGAAAAAATTTTAAAATAGAATTTGCCGCCATAGCTAAAATTTGTGCAAAAGTAAAATACTATTCCCTCTGAACACGATTTTTTAGGTTTGGTAATAATTTCTTAACATTGAAAAAAGCGGAAAGCAGCATTCAGCTTTCAGCTTTCTGCTTTTTGCCTTCCGCGTACAGCCTTGAGCGTTCAGCGTTCATTAGACCTTCACATAAATCCTTCTCTTATTCAACCACCATCCTATACTCCAGCAAATGAGCATATAAAAAATGGCAAATAAAAATGAGCCAAAAGCGCCGGGAGAAACCACCTGGAAAACCGTTCTGTTTATATAATTAAATAAACTTTCAGGGCCAATATGAATCATAAATAAGACAACTACCAAAAGTTCAGAAAGAACATAAATAAACAAAGGATTTCTGCCAAATATTTCAAAAAAGCCCGACCAGCGAAACGCATTCCACTTCTTCATTTCCAGAATATAAATGAGCGCGGATATGATAATAAGATCAAGGCCTGAAGTAACCAAAACAAACGAACTGCTCCACAATTTTTTATTGATCGGGAAAACAATATTCCAACACAAAGCAATGAAAATAAACAACGCGCCGACAAGCATTAATTTTGAAAGGCATTCAAAAGTTTTACCTTTTTCCTGGATAAATTTCCCCGCAAAAAAACCAATCACGACATTTACAATCGCCGGTAAAGTGCCCAGCCATCCTTCCGGGTCAAAAGGAATTCCTTCGCCATGATAAAGATGATTATT
>DATILZ010000081.1:0-2121 GCA_035475995.1 Hanamia sp.
CACAAAAGTTTCTACAATAAACTGAAAAAATAACTGGAGCTTTTGAGCTCCGACTATTTCCCGGATGCATACTTCCTTTGCACGAATCATAGAACGGGCCGTAGAAAGATTTACATAATTGATACCTGCTATAGCCAACAACAAAATGATTACGAGTATGAAAACCTGTACCATTCTCAGTGAAGAATTATTACCATCAGCGCTTACCAAATGAATGCTGGCAAGACTTTGAAGATGAAAGGAGGCATCACTGTCACCATTACGTGCTTTCTTATAAGCGGCGGAAAATTCCTGCCCGGTTTTCCATGGGTTTGCATTAGCATGCAATTTTACATAAGTGGTAAAACTATAATCACCCAGGTCTTCATCTATCGTTTTCCAATCGCCATTGCCACCGTTTGCCGTAAACTCTGCTGCCAGGACAGCCATTGGTACAATAGCGTCATATTTAATCGTTGAATTTTTCGGGAAATTTTCAAGAATGCCAGACACAATAAATTTTTGATTAAAAAAATTCACCCTTTTTCCAATGGCATCATCGTTATTAAATAATTTTTCCGCAATTGCTTTGGTGATTACAATAGAATTTAAATCAGGAAAAAGATTGGCTTTATCGCCTTTGATCAACTGAAAACTAAACATCTTGAAAAAGCCGCTGTCTACAACCCCAATAGTATTCCCGTCAAAGATTTTTTTCTTGTCTTTATCTGAAAGAACCTGGTCAAATAAATTTTGTGTCCTTACGATTGATTCAACTTCCGGAATTGATTTGGCGAAGATGGCCAAAGGGCCTGGAACTCCAGTCCATGTCATGTTTTCTCCATTCGATTTGAGTTGGCTGCTCAACCGGAAAATTTGCTGATAATCCTTATTAAACTTATCATAACTCAATTCATTCTGCACCCATAATAATAACATGATACCGGCAGCCAATCCAACTGCCAGTCCGCTGAGATTAATGGCAGAATAAAATTTATTTTTCGATAAGGTTCTCCACGCTGTTTTGAAATAATTTTTAAACATTTATACAGTTTTGAAATAGAATTATAAAGCGCTCATTTTTTAATCCGGCTTTTCATTATTCTGTTATTTCCGATACAGATCCTGTTAGTAATTCAAATTTTTATTTTCAATTAGCACTTATTTTTATAATGATGGTAAACACGGCAAAGGTGATCTTCACCAGGAAGAAATTTATCATACCTGAGATCCGGTAATTAATTTCCTAAGATTTACACTCTACATCTATTAATTCACGGAAATTTATGCCATTTCTTTTCCCATTGTAAACCAACAATTTATGAGAGTGGAGAAAATAAAGTGTTCGGTTTTGATACAGTTATGGTTCGAAATTGATACAGCATCTTTTACAATAGTTTCTTAAATAATACAATGCTGGCCATTCAAAAAACTTCACTTTATTCGAATGAGACATGAAGAACTTTAGTAAGAAGCACTTTTAGTATTAAAATAATTTTCTTCAGGAGAATTTGTCCGGGGATTGATAAGCATTAGTTCAGTTTCAATCCTTTCACAGTTTGCTCTTAAATGTGCTTTTTGTGTTGCTATAAGGTCTAAGGTATCCGCAGGAATATCCGCCACAACAAAAAGAGCTTCTTTATAAACTTTCAAAGTTGCCTTTGTATTAAATTGAATAATTTCAAGTATAGATAAATCCTTTTTTTGCAGGAGCCAATTTTTTAATTCTTTCCAGGAATTATATATTTTCCCGTAATTGGATGAAACTTTCGTTATAACCGCCCCACCCTTCTTTTTAATCTCGAGAACCAGCTGGCGCCTGAATTCATTACTTTCATTAATCAACCTTTTAAATAATAATTTATATTCATCATTATTTTCCAAATCATTTATTCTCTTCTTCAATTCTCTTGCTCTATCGATATTGATGCGAATTAAATCATTCAACACATTTATTAGTTCTGTATACTTTTCCATTTTTGGTAATTAAATATTGAATGAAGAGTTAGTAAAAATGCGACAATAGGTATGCCAGAAAAGAATTAAAATAAAACTTAAATCAAAAATAAGATGCAATGAGTTTACAAAAGCCTTTATGGGCAGTGGCTTTTCTATCGAATATTTTGAATATAAGTTGGAAAA
>DATILZ010000082.1:0-3737 GCA_035475995.1 Hanamia sp.
GGTTTAAAACCAAAAAAATCATCTGGTCTTTCACGTATATTAAGCTGGCTTCATTTTGAATGGCAATTATTTTGGGTTTCAAAAAAAAAACTTAACAGGCCCGATGTTATTATTGCCTCTTCGCTTTCTCTACTTACCGTGATAAATGCTTATATTTTTTCTAAAAGGTACAAGGCAAAATTCATTTTTGAAGTGAGAGATATCTGGCCATTATCGGCAATAGAATTAGGTAATTATTCCAAATATAATCCTTTTATTATTTTGCTTTCCGCAATAGAAAAGTTTGGTTATAAAAAATCGAATGCCATTGTGGGGACTATTCCGAATCTTGGTAGTCATGTCGAAGAAGTAATTGGTTCAAGAGCAAAATGCTACTGTATTCCACAAGGTATAAGTCTGGATTTTTATAATGAATCAAAGCCTTTAAGCCCGGAGTATCAAGAACAATACCTGCCAAAGGACAAATTTATTGTAGTTTATGCCGGCACGTTAAATGCCAATAATCCCCTGGGAACTTTAATTGAAGCTGCAGAAATTCTTAAGGATAATAAACAAATTCATTTTTTAATAGTTGGAAAAGGTGATAGGAAAGAACATCTTATAGAAGTAAGTAAGAATTTACAAAACGTTTCTTTTCCTCCTCCAATTAATAAAAATCAGGTGAATAATTTACTACAGTCTGTAAATGTTTGTTATGATAGTTTTAGTTCAGAATTGGCAAGGTTCGGGCTTTCAAGAAACAAATGGATAGATTATATGTATGCAGCCAAACCCATCATTTGCTCTTATTCTGGATTTCAAAGTATGATAAATGAGGCAGCGTGTGGCTCTTTTGTTGAGTATGGAAATACCAAAGTTTTAGCAGAAGAAATTTTAAAGTATTCGAAAATGCCTCAACATCAGATTAATGATATTGGCGAAAACGGCCAAAGGTTTTTGATAGAAAATAGAACTTTTCACAAACTTGCAGCCGAATATTTGCAAATTATGCAACAATCTTAATTTTTGGATTGTAATCAAGTCATCTCGTTGATTAAAAAGAGATTTTCATCCTTTGCCAAAATTTTGAATCTTTTGAACGTTTTTGAGTCTCTCTACACAAATGCAAAATAGGATTGTCACTTATTTCTTTCATTACTGTATTTTATAATGTTTTACCGAACCTGCCTAAAACCAGTTGTTGATTTTCTCAGCGCGTTGGTTGGCTTTATTCTCCTTTCTCCAATTTTTCTGATTGTTGTAATTGTATTATTAATTGCCAATAAAGGCAAGGCATTTTTTTTTCAATCCCGTCCTGGCAAAAACGAAAAAATCTTCAAAGTAATTAAGTTCAAAACCATGAACGATAAAAAAGATAAACATGGTAACTTATTGCCAGACTCAAAAAGGTTAACTGCTGCCGGAAAATTTATCCGCAAAACGTCGCTTGATGAAATTCCACAACTGCTAAATGTTATCAAAGGTGATATGAGCCTGATAGGCCCCCGGCCCTTATTGATCGAATATCTTCCTTTATACAATGAGAATCAAAAAAGAAGACACGAAGTGAAGCCTGGTATTAGCGGCTGGGCACAAGTCAATGGCCGCAACGCGATTAGCTGGGAACAAAAATTTGATTATGATGTATGGTATGTGGATCACCTGTCCTTTCTTTTTGACTTAAGAATATTCTCGTTGACAATTAAAAAAGTTTTTAAATCAGAAGGTATCAATTCTGCTACTGCAGCAACCATGGAAAAATTTACCGGAACTTATATTCATGAGTAACTATTGTATATATGGTGCCAGTGGTCATTCGAAAGTAATTATCGAAATAATAGAGAAGTCGGGAGATGTTGTGTTGGCCTTGTATGATGACGACAAACAAAAAAATCTTCTTTTAAATTATAAAGTATCCTCAGAAAAATCTGTTTTTCATTTACTGGATGTTCAATGGATCATGGCAATTGGTGATAACAGGATCCGGAAAAAAATCGTTGAAAACAATTCTCTAAATTATGGGCAGGCAATTGACAAAAGCTGTCTTATTTCAAAAAGAACTGAAATTGGAAAGGGAACAGTAATCATGCCCGGTGCTACTATTAATTCATCTACTTTCATTGGCAATCATGCAATCATCAATACCAATGCTTCCATAGATCACGATTGTAATGTTGCAGATTTTGTACATGTTTCGCCAAATGCCACGTTATGCGGCGGCATTTTTGTTGGAGAAGGCACACACATTGGCGCCGGATCGGTATTAATACCTGGAATTAAAATCGGGAAATGGGTAACAATAGGTGCTGGATGTGTAATAATCAAAGATGTACCGGATTTTGCAACCATAGTTGGAAATCCTGGTAAAATAATAAAATTTAAGGATTTCGGTGAAGCGTGAATTCGATTTTCATAGCTTGTACATTAAATGAAACAAAAGAGAACTGCTCAATGAACCTTTTGACAGCAGTAAACTGACAAATAATTGCGATTTTAATTCTCAAATAGTTGCATAATTAAATTACCCTATTTCCGTTTTATACTTAAAATTTTTTAATGCAAATAGACCTCATAGCTGGCGCCCGTCCCAACTTTATGAAAATTGCTCCCATTATTGAAGCAATAGAAAAAGCTAAAAACGAAGGAAAAGATATAAACTATCGCCTCGTTCACACCGGCCAGCATTACGATAAAAAAATGAGTGGAAATTTTTTTGAAGAGCTGGGCATTCCCGAACCTGACATTAACCTCGAATCCGGAAGCGGTACATCAGCCGAACAAACTGCAACCATTATGGTGCGGTATGAAAAAGCATTGATGGATCAAAGGCCTGATCTGGTGATGGTAGTCGGCGATGTTACTTCTACTATGGCTTGTTCGATTTCGGCTAAAAAACTAAACAATATCAAAGTGGCGCATGTGGAAGGCGGCATCCGCTCGCGGGACCTGACGATGCCGGAAGAAATTAACCGGATAGTTACTGATGCTATCACTGATTATTTCTTTACCACTTCGGAAACTGCGAATGAAAATTTACGAAAATCCGGGGTAGAAGACAGACGCATTTTTTTTGTGGGGAATACCATGATTGACACTTTATTAAAAAACCGCTCAAAGTTTATAAAACCTGCAATCTGGGATACGTTGAAGTTAGAATCCGGACACTATATTGTAATGACTTTGCACCGTCCAGCTAATGTGGATGAAGAAAGTAAATTGAAGGGGCTAATGCACGAAATTATTGCTAATAGCCACTGCCTTCCTGTTATTTTTCCTGTACATCCCAGAACTGCAAAAATCCTCGAACATCTCAAAATAAAAAATGAAAAATTATATACCATCGAACCATTGGGTTATCTGGAATTCAATTACCTGGTGGAACATGCGAAAGCTGTGATCACCGATTCCGGCGGCATTACAGAAGAAACAACGGTGATGGGAATTCCGTGTATGACTTTAAGAGATAATACCGAAAGGCCTGAAACGATTACCATTGGAACAAATGAATTATTAGGAACAAATCCAAAAGCGATCAAGCCGGCAATGGAGAAATTGTTTTCAGATGAATGGAAGAAGGGAGAAATACCAGAGTTGTGGGATGGGAAGACGGCAGAACGAATTGTGCAAAGTTTACTTGCGATTAATGACCTTTAGGTTTTAAATCTTCAAGTATGATTTGAATTTTTTGTCTGCTTACTGAAAAAGGATTTGTAAGTTTAAAGGGGATTTACAATTTACAATTGCTGTTTAAAAACTCT
>DATILZ010000083.1:0-3774 GCA_035475995.1 Hanamia sp.
AGAAAAAGGTTGAAACGGTAAAAATGCTTACCCGCGACGGGAAATTGGTAGAGGTAAATGCAGCAGCTATTCCAAACAAAAAGAAAAAAGTTACCAATAAAGAATTGCAGAACTGGATTAAAAAGGACGACGCCTGACAAATAAACTCGTTAATTATGAACCCAAACAAATCGCGTAGAGAATTTATTGCAGCCGGTTTACTAACTACTTTGGCTGTTGCCTGCAATGAAAAACATTCTCCTTTTGCTGGAGATGGTATAGAGCCATCCGGTGTAAAAGTAAAACTTCTATCAGTGGATGGTAATGTAATAGAAGTGGATAAGGCGTTCCTAAAACCCTTGCCTCATATGCCATCTGTAAGCAATGAAGAAGCAAGAAAAGGAATACCCGGGAAGAAGTTTGTAATGGTAATAGACCTTTCACGTTGTAAAAATGTAAAAGCATGCCAGCAAGCGTGTAATCATGCACATCATGTTCAGGACGCTCAAAACTGGATTAAAGTTTATCCGATGCAGGATGCCGAAAAGGAAGCACCTTATTGGCAACCTACTACCTGTATGCATTGTGATGAACCGCCTTGCGTAAAAGTTTGCCCGGTTGATGCTACATTTAAAAGACAGGATGGAATCGTATTGATTGATAGTGACAGGTGTATCGGATGTCGTTTTTGTATGGCTGCATGTCCCTACTCAACGCGGGTATTCAATTGGGGCGAACCGGATCTTCCGGTAGACATTGCAGACAAGCCTTACAATCCTGAAACAAGTTTACCACAAAAAAAAGGAACCGTTGGTAAATGTGATTTCTGCCCGGATATGACACGTATGGGTATGTTGCCACATTGTGTTTCTGCATGTCCAAATGGCGTCTATTTCTTTGGAGACATGAATGAAGATTCTGTTACCAATGGATCTGAAACTTTTCGTTTTAGTGATCTGATCAGAGATAAAGCAGGTTATCGCCTTATGGAGGATTTAGGTACAAAACCAAGCGTTTATTATCTCCCACCGGTAAGCAGGAATTTTAAATTTGAAGAAGGCCTCGATAAGGATCAGGATGTACAAAAAAAATTGTAATAAACATGAAAAATTTATCCGACGAACAAATCATTAATGATTTATTGCCACAAAAATTTGGCAGAAGGGGAATGATATGGACTGCAGGCTTAATCCTCGTTTGCTGCATCGGTGCATTTGCATATATAAAACAATTAAAAGAAGGCCTGATTGTTACAAACATGGGAGATTATGTTTCCTGGGGAATTTATATTTCCAACTTTGTTTTTTTTGTGGCTGTAAGCCTTGTTGGATCGCTTATAACTGCGATGTTTCGTCTTTCCGGTGTTCCATGGCGAACACCGCTTACAAGAATAGCTGAAATTATAGCTGTATCCAATATCACATTTGCTGCTCTTATTATTATTGTCGATATGGGCCGTCCTGAAAGGCTGTATTTTTTATTTAATCACGGACGCATCCAATCTCCCATTCTGTGGGATGTAATAGTGATCACTACTTATTTCTTTCTTAGCTTGTTTTTATTATACATCACCCTGGTCCCTGATATCAGTATGATGATCTCTTTGAAGTACAAGCTGGGAAAGCGCTTTTCAAAAACATATAAATGGTTGGCTTCATTTTGGAAAGGCACAGAAGCACAGGAAAAAATACGCGACAGAGTGATAACCATACTGTGTATAACAATTGTACCAGTGGCATTTTGCATACATACCGTCACCTCGTGGCTGTTTGCAACTACTTATCGACCAGGATGGGACAGCAGTAACTTTGGTGCTTACTTTGTTTCAGGTGCTTTTCTTGTTGGCGCAGGCGCGGTTATAATTGCCATGTATGTTTACCGGCGTGTGTACAAACTGGAGCTTTATATAACAAATGAGCACTTTGATAAAATGGGAAAAATAACGGTATTACTTGCTCTACTGTATTTATATTTCAATGTAAATGAATTTTTAGTTCCTGCCTTCAAAATGAAAAAAGAGGAAAAGGATTATTTAAATGGTCTTTTTACCGGTGATTATTCAATTATGTTTTGGTTTGCCGTTTTAACCGGAATGATCATTCCAATATTAATAATGATTTTTAAGAAAGGAAGAAAACCATTGCCCATGTTCATTGCAGGTATAATGGTCGTAGTAGCTGCCTGGTTTAAAAGATACCTGATCGTTACTCCTACACTTTTACATCCTTTTTTACCAAAATATAATTCTCCTCTTAAGTTCAATCATTACTTTCCAAGTTGGGAAGAATGGGCTATTACAATTGGATCTATGGCGGGTGTCTTGTTAATCATTACATTTTTTACAAGATTTTTTCCCGTCATATCAATTTATAAGACTTTGGAAGATAAACATTCAATTACACAAAAAAATGAAACAATTGAAAAATATGAAAGCTTACAGGTTTACTAAATCATTTATTATTCTGGTGCTTCTGCTGGGAACCTCAATTAGTAAAATCCAGGCGCAAGATTCTGTAGCTCCTAAAACACAATTGAGTATCAGTTATTTTCTGCCAGTAAATAAGGTTCCCTATCTGGAAGTTAATACAAGAAAGAAAACGGGTCGCAAATTTGAACCTGTCAAAAATATTGCTGTAAATATTTACTTTGATCAGCCTGAGCGAAAAAATTTGCTCGGCCAGGTGACAACTGATTCCATCGGAAAAGCAAGAATTGGCTTACCACCTTCTTTTAAAAATGAATGGGATTCTCTCAATGAATTTAAATTCATTGCAGAAGAATCATCCCCAGAAAAGGAACCATTAACCGCTGAGATTACTATAAAAAAAGCAATTCTTACTATTGATACTACTTCAGGAGACGGGACAAGAATGGTAACTGCAGAACTAAAAGAAAAAAATGGTGATAATTGGATACCTGTAAAAGATATTGATATGCTACTTTCTGTAAAGAGATTGCTTGGTAATTTATCTGTGGGGGATAAAGAAACTTATACTTCCGATTCTACCGGAGTTTCAAGCGCTGAATTTAAGAGAGATTCTATGCCAGGAGACCAAAAAGGAAATATTATTATTGTAGCCCAGGTTGTTGATAATGAAAACTACGGAAACCTTGCGGTTGAAAAATCTGTGAATTGGGGAACACCCGCTAAACCAATTAAAAATTTTTTTGCTCAACGCGCTTTGTGGTCTATTCGCACTCAGACCCCTTTCTGGCTACTCTTTACTGTTTACTTCATAGTTGCTGGTATTTGGGGAACTTTTCTATACCTGATATTTCAGGTTAGAAAAATAAAGAAACTTGGAGCTTAATTTACATATTTATTCAATTAAGAATTTCATACAATTTGCACGTTACGGAAGAATGTAGGTATAACTTTTCCAACCCTTGTAATGTTGGGCATGCTCGGTTTCTTTTACAGGGAGAGAGTTGTCCACAATAGGCGCTCCGGCAAGAATCTTATGAGTGATGTTGGGATTGCGATACCGTCTTCTGGTTGTGTTTTTCAGATAGAGCGTATTTAAATCTTTAAAAGGAAATCGTTCAGTGAAAGATAACTGAAAATTTAATTAATCTGTATTTTTATTAATAATAAAATGATTGAGGTTTGAGAGATAACAGCATCTTCTGCAACATGCTTGATTCAAAAATCATTTCATCCTATACGCTATCTACGGTTCACATAACATTTTTCTAATAGTTTTTAACAAAAGAAGTAGTATGACCTAAATCATTGAAATTTTTGATCATTGTCATAAAAAAACGCAAGTGGTCATACTAATATTGCAACGAAAA
>DATILZ010000084.1:0-2767 GCA_035475995.1 Hanamia sp.
TCACCGGCTCTTTTAATAATATTCAGCGTCACCACATTTTTCCCATTCAGGCGCGCATAACTTTCACTCGTTTTTACGGTATCTTTTATTGTGGCAATATCCTTCAGATAAATAGGCATTCCGGAGGTATTGCGAACAATGATTTGTGAAATATCAAAAGCGTTTTTAAACTGTCCGCGGATCTGTAAAGTGCGCTTCATATTTCCGACATCCAAAAGACCACCGGAAATATCTACGTTTTCACCCTTTACCGCATTTGCTATATCATTGAATGTAACACCGGCACTTTGCATTTTATAGTTATCTACATTAATCTGGAACTCTCTTTCGGGCGCACCAACAATGTCAACACGGGTTATTTCCGGAAGCTCTTCCAACTGATCTTTTGCATCATCAGCAAATTTCTTCAAACTCATCATATCGTAGTCGCCACTGAGGTTTACAAACATGATCGGAAATTCACTGAAACTTACTTCCTGCACGTTAGGTTCCTGGGTAAGATCTGTGGGCAAATCTTTCTTCGCCTTATCCACCGCATCTTTGGTTTTTTGTAACGCCACTTCTGTTTTTACATCAGTTTCAAATTCAACCGTTATGGCAGAAAAATCCTGTAAAGAAGTAGAGGTAATCTTATTGATCTTTGCGCCGGTAATGCCTTTTATTTGTTTCTCTATCGGCTTCGTTACCAGGTTTTCCATATCCTTCGGAGAATTTCCGGCATAAATTGTTTGCACGTAAATCGTTGGAATTACAATATCCGGAAATTGTTCTTTTGGCAAAGTAACAAATTCATATATGCCCATTAATGACACAAAAAGAATCAGCAGATAAACGGACGTTTTATTTTTGATCGCCCAGCTTGTTGGTTTAAACTCTTTGTATTTTTCCTTAAAATTTTCAGTTAAGCTCATAAATATTTTATTGTGCTTTTACAGTAAAAGCAGTTTTAATTCATTTTCCTATTCTGCGTTTGTAGTGATTGGCTGGCCATCAAACAAGCCCTGGAAACCATCAGTTATTAACTGATCACCGGGCTGCAATCCACTTTTTACTTCAATATTATCGCCATATAATTGACCGATAACCACATCTCTTTTTTTAGCTACCATTTTATCTCCTTCTTTAGCAGCCACCAGTACAAATTTTCCGTTTTCACCTGTTTGTAAAGTATTCACAGGAATAGCGATTGAATTGGGCGCTGAATAATCGAGAATGCTAACCTGCGCTATTTGATTTGGACGCAGATTCATTCCTTTCGGCACTTTTATTTCGGCAGTAAATCCGCGCGTTGTAGCTCCGATCGCCTGGCTTATAAAAGAAATTTCACTGTCAAAAGTTTTATTGATATCAAGTATTTTTACTATTACTTTAGTGCCTTTTTTAACTTGTCCGGAATAATTTTCAGGTACAGTAACTGTAATTTTTAAATCGGTATCATTTACGATTTTTATATAGCCACCGGTTAAAGGATTGCCATTAAAAGTTTCACCTACATGTGCGGTAATATCATCCACTGTTCCATTTACGTTGCTGTAAACATTGCTTTGATTTGCCTGTTCCTGTGCTGTCGCAACCTGCGCCTGTATTGCTTTTAACTGGTTTTGCAATGTTTCTACATTTGTTTTTGCCTGCAACAATTGCACTTCAGTTCCAATATGCTGCGCCCAAAGATTGCTTTGTCTCTGATACACAGATTTTGCCAGGTCAAGCTGTGCCTGCACACTTCCCAGTTGCTGTTTCACCGCATTCACATTTTCGCGTGCTATTGCATCATCTAATTTTAAAATCAACTGGCCTTTGTGTACTTTATCGCCTTGTTTTACATAAATCGCTTTTATCTGTCCGCCCTGGCCGCTGGGAGTTATGTAGGAAATGTTTTTTGCATCTACACTTCCCTGCAGATCCAGGTAATGTTTAAAATCTTCTGTTTTCACAGTGGTTAACGCTACTAATTTTGGTTTAGCTGCAACTGCGGCACTTGTATCCAGTTTTGCAATATCTTTTTCCAAAGTAGCCACTTGTTCATCCAGTTTTTCTTTCTGTGTTTTCAGCTTTTGTAATTCTGCTTTTTTATCACCCAGCGATTCATTCTTTTGCTTACCTGAATTTCCGCAGGAAGAAATGATTGCCGTAAAAAATACAATCAGGCTGAGGTTGAGTAATTTTTTCATTGTCAAGATTTATTAGGGTTGATTTTTTTGTTTAGTTTAAAGTTTTCCAGTTGCGGTGAGGTAATCAATTTTTGCGATAATGGCATCATATAAGGAGCTGTAATAATTATTCTGAGCGGTTACCAGATCTGCCTGTGCGGTAGATATTTCCTGATTGCTGCCCACTCCCTGTTCATATTTTAATTTGGTAGAATTATAAACATTTTGCGCCAGCTCAATATTCTTTTTCTGGACATCCATAGTGAGGATAGCCGATCTCATATTTATCCTCGCCTGGTTCACATCGTTGTCAATTGAAGATTTTAACTGCTCCAGGCTATTATTCATTTTTTGTAAATTCAACTTTGCTGTCGCAATATTAGCATTGCGCGCACCTCCATCAAAAATGGGAATGTTTAAAGTAAAATTTAGAAATGAAGTGGTGTACCATGGTTCACTTCCTTTGAAAAAAGTAAAGGTGGTACGTTGTGCATTTTGATTGATGTTTGCTGAAAAAGTTAACGTTGGAATTTTACTTAGCTGGTATCTTTTTACATTATACTTCCCGAGGTCAATGCTGTTTTCCAACTGCTGAAATTCTTTACGGTCTTCATAAT
>DATILZ010000085.1:0-1624 GCA_035475995.1 Hanamia sp.
ACTAAGAGGCTTTTGTTCTTCTCAAACAAAAATGATTGGACATTTTACCGATGATGACCGTGTTCTTGAATTCATTAATTCAAATGATTTGGAAAGATTGGCTCCCATGGGAACCAGTTGCCCTGACCATTTTTTAAGAACCAAAATTTCTCCATTGGTTTTGAATTTGAATGCTGGTGAAGACCTGAGTGACGCAAATAAAGTAAAGGAAAAAATTACTCCTTTGTTTGAGGCATATCGAAAAATGTATGCGGATTATTACAACACTTGCAAACATGCAAACAGTCCTGCAATGCGTGACCCTAATCCTGTGGTCATTTTATATCCTGGTGTCGGCATGTTCACATTTGCAAAAAATAAACAAACGGCGAGAGTTGCAGCAGAATTTTATATTAATGCCATAAATGTAATGCGCGGGGCAGAAGCGATTTCTGAATACACATCATTGCCAAGGCAGGAAGCATTTGATATTGAATATTGGTTGTTGGAAGAAGCGAAACTTCAACGAATGCCAAAGCCAAAATCTTTAAGTGGAAAAATCGCGCTTATTACAGGAAGCGCCGGTGGAATCGGCAAAGCAATAGCAAAGAAATTTGCAGATGAAGGCGCTTGTATTATTCTTTCAGATAATAATCCGGAAAGATTAGAACAGGCAAAAGAAGAATTTAAAAATCAATATGGCTCAGATGTTTTTGTTGCAGATTTACTGGATGTAACGGATATGAATACGATTGAAAAAACCTTTCGTTCTGCGGTGCTCGCCTTTGGTGGTGTTGATATTATAGTAAATAATGCTGGCCTGTCAATCTCTAAATCGATTGAAGAACATACAGAAAAGGATTGGGACTTATTATATGATATTTTGGTAAAGGGACAGTTTTTCGTAACACAAAAAGGTATTGAAATACTGCGTAAACAGGAGATGGGCGGCGATGTATTAAATATTGTGAGTAAAAATGCATTGGTTAGCGGGCCAAATAATTCCGCTTATGGTGCAGCAAAAGCAGCACAATTACACATGAGCCGGTTAAATGCAGCAGAGTTGGGAAAAGATGAAATCAGGGTAAATGTGGTGAATCCGGATGCGGTCATTTCCGGAAGCAATATCTGGAGTAATGGCTGGGCCGAAGGTCGTGCTAAAGCTTATGGAATCAGCGTAGAAGAATTGCCGGCTTATTATGCTAAAAGGACGTTGTTGAATGAAACGATTTTGCCGGAAGATATTGCCAATGCGTGTTTTGTTTTTGTAAGTGGATTATTAAATAAATCTACCGGCAATGTATTGAATGTAGATGGAGGAGTTGCAGCAGCATTTGTCAGATAATTGAAATAAACCAAGAAGGTTTTATTGGCGAGTTTTTATTTTGAAAGTTTATGTAAAAACCTTCCTGGTTTTGTTACGGTTCTTGAGTTTATACAGGTATAAAAATTTATCAAAAAACCATCCCTTTATGCGTATTGCTTCTAAAATGAAATTGCTGAAAGGATTTGAAGCTGAATACAAAAAGCGTCATGATGAAATATGGCTGGAACTTTCAAAGCTTTTAAAGGAAACAGGAATTTCGGATTATTCAATATTCTTAGATGAAGAAACTGATAATCTTTTTGCTTATTTTACAATAGA
>DATILZ010000086.1:0-2895 GCA_035475995.1 Hanamia sp.
GCAAAGGAAGGCCTGGCAGAAAATAGTTTTCTTACCGGCGATATCATGGTTGATACTGTAAAAAACAATCTTGAGATTGCGCTCAGTAAATCAACAATTATTCAAGATTTGCAAGTAGCAAATGAAGAATATAATTTACTGACTCTGCATCGTAACTACAATGTTGATGATACAAATATTCTCGAGCATTTATTAAATGAATTAGGTGAATCGGGTGAAAAAATTATCTTTCCTGTTCATCCGCGCACGAGAAAAATGATAGCTGATACTTATTCAGTTCCGAAGAATATTGAACTAACAGATCCGCAGGGTTATTTCGATTTTATAGCGCTTGAAAATTCGGCAAAACGAATTATTACCGATTCCGGCGGGATTCAAAAGGAGGCTTACATTCTCAAAAAGCCTTGTATTACTTTGCGCACTGAAACCGAATGGGTAGAAACTGTGGATGAAAAATGGAATTTATTAATCAATCCTTCAGAGAAAAATATTGCATCAAAAATTGCTTCTTTTAGTCCTCCAGAAAATCAAAGGGATGTGTTTGGCAAAAATGTGACAGAGAAAATGCTGAAAATAATTAACGATATTTAAAAGTAATGGCCGAACAAAAAACCTGGGGAATTATTGGTGCTGGAATGCTTGGGATGACACTAGCTTTGCGGCTTTCACAGAAAGGGCATAAAGTAACGATTTTTGAATCTGCAGATAAAGTTGGCGGGCTTACAAGTTCATGGGAAATGGATGGAGTTGTATGGGACCGGTTTTATCATGTGATATTAATGTCTGACCTGAACACGAGAAAAATTTTAAAAGAAATAGGATTAGAAAATGACCTTCGCTGGGTAGAAACAAAAACTGGTTTTTATTCTGATGGCAAGTTATATTCTATGTCGAATCTGGTTGAGTTTTTTAAATTTCCTCCCATAAATTTAGTTGACAAATTCAGATTAGGCTTAACCATTTTTGCTGCTTCAAAAATAAAAGATTGGCAAAGACTGGAACAGATTCCCGTAGAAGACTGGTTGAAAAAATGGTCGGGCAAAAGAGTTTTTGAAAAAATATGGCTTCCGCTGTTAAAAGCAAAATTGGGAGATAATTATAAAAATACTTCTGCGGCATTTATTTGGAGCACGATACAACGAATGTATGCTGCAAGAAAAAGTGGGCTTAAAAAAGAAATGTTTGGTTATGTAACAGGGGGATATGAAAAGATAAATAACCATTTTGCAAATCATTTGAAAGAAATTGGAATTGATATACAATTCAATTCAAAAGTAAAAAGCATCAACAAAACTTCTGATGGGAAAATACTTATCACCACTCAAAATTCTAACAAAGATTTCGACAAAGTAATCTCCACTCTCTCCTCACGCGAATCTGTAAACATTGCTGAAGAATTGAGTGAGGCGGAAAAGAAACAGCACAATGAAATCAAATATCTTGGTGTTATTTGTCCATCCGTTTTATTAAAAAAATCTATTTCTCCTTATTACGTTACCAATATTACCGATACCTGGCCGCCATTTACCGGAATTATTGAAATGTCGGCATTGATTGATAAAAATGAAATCAAAGGAAATCATTTGGTTTATCTTCCAAAATATGTAAATCCTGAGGACAAATTATTTGATAAAAGTGAAGAAGAACTGCAGAAACTTTTTATGGGTTCCTTGTATAAAATGTATCCAAATCTTTCCCAAAATGATTTGAATTTCTGGGGAATATCAAAAGCACGAATCGTTTTTGCTTTACCGACGATTAATTATTCTAAAAAAGTACCAAAGGTTACCACATCAATGGGGAATTATTATATTATCAATTCTGCCCAAATCATTAATGGCACCTTGAATGTAAATGAAACGATACAAGTAGCCGAAACCAAACTGCAGGAAATATTGAAATGAGTAAGAAAAAACCAATAGCAAGTATTTCCCTCGACCTTGATAATCAATGGACTTATATGAAAATCCACGGAGATGAAGGTTGGGATAAATATCCTTCCTATCTCCCTATTTTTGTACCACATGTACTGGATGTTTTGGACGAATTGAATTTGAAAATCACTTTTTTTATTGTAGGAAAAGATACAGAATGTGAAGAAAACCGAAAGTACCTGAGAATGATTACAGAAAGAGGCCATGAGGTTGGGAATCATTCTTATCATCATGAATCGTGGTTGCAGACATACAGCTACGAAAAAATAGAAAAAGAAATCCGCGAAGCTGAAGAAGCGATTGAAAGAGTTACAGGTCAACGTACTATAGGTTTCAGAGGCCCTGGATTTAGCTGGAGCAAAGATTTATTAAAAGTACTGGAAAGCCGTGGTTATAAATTTGATGCTTCTACCCTTCCGACGTATTTAGGACCACTAGCAAGAATGTATTATTTTAAAAAATCGGATCTATCAAAAGAAGAAAAAAAAGCGCGGAAGGAGCTTTTTGGAAAATTCAGTGAAGGTTTTAGAAAATTAAAACCTTATAAATGGGATTTGGGAAATGGAAAAAGTATTACAGAAATTCCTGTTACGACTATGCCGGTTTTTAAACTGCCGTTTCATTTAAGTTATTTAATTTATCTTGGAAATATTTCGATGCCTTTAATGAAAGTTTATTTAAGTACTGCTATCACAATATGCAAAATAACCAACACACCCATCAGTTTTTTACTCCATCCACTGGATTTGATTGGTGGTGATCAAATTAGTGAACTTGCTTTTTTCCCCGGCATGAATGTAGGCAGTGATAAAAAAGTAGAAGTTTTTAAAAATGTAATAGGCTTGTTACAAAAGCACTACAATGTGGTGAATATGAGCAAGTATTGGGACGTTATCGAGAAAGGGAGGAAGATGGAACGGAAGAGAATCTAAAAAAATTAGAATATAGACAAACACTGCAT
>DATILZ010000087.1:0-5091 GCA_035475995.1 Hanamia sp.
TTTACTCCAGCCGCTTTACCTACCAGTTGCTGCAAAGGATTCGTAATAGGCCCTGGATTCAAATCTTTGCTGGTAACTGTTGAAACCGCTCCTGTTAAATCTCTCTTCCTTGCCGTTCCGTAACCAATTACTACCACTTCCCCGAGCGTTTTTATCCCTTGCATGGTTACGTTTAGGATATTACCGGTTATTGGAAGCGTAGTATCACGAAAGCCGACAAATGAAAATGTCAGCTTCTTAACTTCCGACGGAAGGGTGATTGAATATTGTCCGTTGGCATCAGCGGTGGTTCCTATAGACGCATTCCCCGCTGCATGAATGGTTGAGTTAGATAATCGGTTGCCATTTTCATCTGTGATTTTGCCTGTCACAGTTCTGTTTTGTGCAAAGCTAAAGCCATACAAGAGCATACAAACAAAAAAGACAATGCCTCTTTTAAAGTTAATCTCAGTTCTCATACATCGGTTTTTAAATATGGTTGAAGAATTTTGTGGAATGCAATTTTTGAGTTGATGGCCTAAAAAAATCTCATATTTTTTTAATTTCTTTTGATTGCCAAAATCGAATAGCAATTTTAACCACGATAAAAACCGTTACCAAATAGTAAAGCATTAACATAGAAAATACAGGCTGGAAAACAGCAAATAAAATTTTTAAAACATTGTTTATCGGAAAGTTATGTTAATATTTAAATTATATTAATATTAACATACTATTTATTTTTAAAGGGTTTACTGGGCCAAATAACAAGGAACAGAGGTGGGTTTGTTATGGTTTATTTGAAATTTCGGGGGGATAATTTCCATAAACTGCATCAGATCGTGTTGATATGATACAATTCATCAAATGCTGCCGTCGATACAATACTCTTCTTTTTTATTTTGGTTTTGTAGGCGTAGATCGTGTTTACAGAATAGCCAAGTATCTGGGCTATTTTTTCATTATTCGTAATGCCCATTTTCATCAAAGCAAATATTCTCAGGTCAGTATTTAAAAGCTCATCCTTATCCGGATAAATTCTTTCGGATACATTAAAAAGGGAATTAAAATCATTTATAAAATCCGGGAAAAGGTTTAGAAACACCTTGTCGAAGTTTTTCAGCATTTCAGCCTTCTCCTCTTTCAGATTGATACTGTTCAGAAGATATTTTATTTCATCGTATTTGCGGTCGTGAAGTTTTTTTTCTGTAATGGTTTTAAATCTTTCAATCCTTGAAAAGAAGTCTGTATTTACGTTAAAAAAGTGAATGATGTATTCTTCTTTAATTTGATTTGCTTCCGATAACTTTGAATTGACCTCCGACAATTTAGAATTTGCTATTGAAAGCTTTTGATTTATTTCCAGCTCTTTTTCGTTTGCTTCAGTAATTGCCTGTTGAGCAATTTTCAGTTTTTTATTTTTTTTATTGATAATAATAAAAAGTACAACCAGGCCGATCAGTAGCAACGTTGCTATTGAAGAATATAATATCAGCAATTTCTTTTGAGCTTCCACACTATTTACCTGTGCTACCTCTATGATAGGTAAAATGCTGCTGACCTGTACCTGTCTCTGGCGTGCACCGTAATACACCGCATCCTGTATGGCTTTTTCCACACACAAAAAAGCTGCTTTCAAATTTCCCTGCGCAAAATAGATCTGCGACAGGTAAAGTGTGGCAGTGGTTTCTTTGGTAGAAGATTTGATATCATCAATAGCTGCGAGTAAAAACGTTTCTGTTTCTTTATCTGTTTCATTCATTTCTTTATAAATGCCGCTCAGTGTCGATTCTACCAACGCCCTCTGATGAAAAGAAAGATTGGATCTGTTTAAAATATTTAAAAATTCCGGGACTGTTTTGTTGCCTCCTCCTGTTTTTAAGTCTTTTAGCCCTTTATAATAATTATATTCAAAAGATGAAGGCTGATAATAAAGCAGGGACGAATCCATATAAAGATTCCCAAGTTTATAATAAGCAGGGGCAAAATATTTATCGTTGTTATAATCGGAAAGATCATAATAATACCTTCCCATTAAAGAATAATAATCGGCTTTTATACTATCTGAAACTCCGTAAAGGGAAACAGAATGTAACGTGTCAAAAGCATTTTTAAAAAGCCCTGCAGAAACCAGTATGAAGCTTAATTTTATTTTAGAATCTTCTACCAGTGAAGGCCGTTGCAACTTATATGATAAATCCTGCAATTTCCTTACATATAAAAAGGCCGAATCATAGTTAAAGGTTTTGTATTCCTGGTATAAGGAACGAATGATCTGGTACTGCATTTGCAAATCATTCTTTGATGAAGATTGCAAAGAAGATTTCAATGCACTAATTCCATCAATCTTTCCGGCGTCATAATCTGCTGACGCGGCAATTGTTTTCCTGAGCTTCATAAAAAGCGAATCATTTGCCGGAGCACATTCAACCAGGAAAGCTTTCCCCAAAATCAAAAGAAAGAATAAAAATCTTTTTACCATGAAACTAATATGAAATTCGCCTCAAATCTATCTCATTTTTTTTGTATCCTTTTCAAGGGATGAAGGGCTAAATAGCAGGCCTGGATATTTTAATATTGTAATGGCAGCGGGAGGAATAAAATCAATTATGGATGCGCCACGAGAGCAATCGCTCCATTCATATCTTCATTTATCCAAGCTAGTATTGCTGCCGCTACGGTTCATCATTGCCAGGCATCGATCGATATAGCTGCCACTCTCCTGCAAATTAAGATACCGTGCTTGGGCTTCATCCGCTGCTGTGAGGCAGTTAATATTAATTCCTTCGTTCTATAGAAATGGCAAATACGCATTTTGAATGTCCCTTTCTCCCACGCAAACAATCTGGTATCAAGTGTTACAACAATTACGCTGTATGCTGCATTTTCACTTTTTCTAACGGGATCAAGATTGGGTTATTTGCATCAAATGCATAGGATTGAATTCGATATGGTGCTCCAAAACTTTGCCGTCAAGGATGTAAAAGCAGTCGATCAAATAAAACTCAATTACTTTTTCTGTTGCGGGTACGCCGTTAAATTCACCAATGTGTTTACCTTTCCATTTAGCGCTTATCACTACATAATTTTCTTCTTCGATGATCATGTCAATTTGATGTTCAGCCTCAAAAGCTGACTTCATCATATACATCATTCCAAGATGCTCTTTGCCGCTTATTGGGACCGGTGCTAATGGATTCCGGAATTGATAATTATGAGCCATAAGGTTTTCAATTGTCGCAAAATCGTTGCTGTCCAGTGCCTTAATCCAGGTTTTTACTATTTCCTTTTTCATATTGCAAGTTTTTTATCGTTACAATTAATTTACTCAGGGCAGTTTTGCAGTAACGGCAATTTGCATATGTCGGTTGCCCGGCTCCTTCAGAAAAAAGTTTATAGAGGCCTCCCTTTCTGTCTCCCGCCCCCAATTGAAAAACCATTAATGAAGGTATGCACAAAAGATGAACAGGCAACGAGGTGCATCAATGAATAAATAAATAATTAAATACCTGATAAAATAATCCATTAAATTTATCATCTATAAATTATGCTCATGAAAAAAAATATTATACTTATACTGGTTCTTTTTGTGCAACATTCCTGCTTCGCACAGAATGAAGCTGCCGGTATTGACACATTATTGAATGTATATAACAGGCTCAGCCAATTCAATGGTTCTGCGCTTGTAGCCAAAAACGGCACTATCCTGCTGAACAAAGGCTATGGCTACCGCAATGCTGAAACGGGTGAATTGAATGACGAACATTCCATCTTCCAGTTGGGATCTGTTACCAAACAGTTTACTTCAGCAGTGATCCTTAAACTGCAGTCCGGGAATAAATTATCAGTAGCTGATAAACTCAGTAAATATTTCCCGGATTATCCGAAGGGAGACAGCATTACTATAAAAGAGCTGTTGACCCACACTTCAGGAATTTATAATTATACCAACGATGAAAATTTCATGAAGAATGAAATTACCAAACCAAAAAACCGGGAGCAAATGATGGCCCTGTTCGAAAATAAACCACTCGATTTTTCGCCCGGCACTGCCTGGAGCTACAGCAACAGCGGCTATTCCCTGCTTGGTTACATCATTGAAAAAGTGGCCAAAACTTCCTACGAAAAGGCAATACATGACTTTATCTTTTCACCTTTGAAAATGACTCACAGCGGTTTTGATTTTACTGATCTCAAAAGCCCGGAAAAGACTACAGGGTATTTCGTTTTAAATGGGCATGATACCATGAAGGCGCCGGTTGTTGATTCCACCATTTCCTTTTCTGCAGGAGCCATCTATTCTACCACCGGAGATTTGTACCGGTGGAGCCAGGCGCTGGAGAATAATTCCATCTTATCAGCCTCACAACAAAATGAAGCCTACACGCCCGTAAAAAATAATTATGGATATGGATGGGGGATCGACAGTATTGACGGAAAAAGGAGATTGTCTCATAACGGCGGCATTCCCGGCTATATCACCACTATATCGCGTGTGCCTGCCGATGATGTAACCATTATCCTGTTGAGCAATACGTCAGATCAAACGATAGGAAAGATTTCCAACAGTATTTATGCGATTCTTTACCATCAAAAATATGAGCTTCCCAAAGAGAGAAAGGCGGTGAGCCTGGATGCAACGACCATGAAGCAATATGAAGGCGAATACCAAATAAGGCCGGGCTTAACGGTTACAATAAAAGCAAAGGATAGTGTATTGATCGCCAATCCGACGGGCCAGTCTGCCAAAACACTGTATGCAGAAAAGAAAGATTCTTTCTTTGAAAAAGAAGAGGATGTTCAATTGGATTTTACAAGAAATGATAAAAGCCAAATAGATGGATTTTTATTTCACCAGGGAGGAGGCGAAATAAAGTGTAAGAAAATTAAATAGCAGCGAAAAAAGGTAGATACATAGCTTAACCAGGAAAGCAACAAATTCCGGCGATTCTTATTGACACCGACTGAGGGAGAAATGTTTTCCGTGGTCGGTGTCCTCACCGACCGTGTTTAATTTCTGACTGTTCTTGTCTTCCCGGGCCAGATCAAAATGCATTCATAATATTGGTTACTAAATTAAATTCATCTATTCCTTTTGACAAAAAGCTGCCG
>DATILZ010000088.1:0-5885 GCA_035475995.1 Hanamia sp.
TTAATTGTTCAAGCTCTTTACTGTAATTTGAAACAACAATTCCACGGGCTTTTCCTTTCAACATGTCAATATCATTTCCACTGTTGCCTGCGGTAATAAAATCGTGTAAGGGCACTTTCCATTTATAGCTGAGATACCTCACAGCACTGCCTTTGCTGGCGCGGAATGGCAAAAGATCGAGGTAATGATTTTCAGTTAGCAACACTTTCGCTCTCAATTTATGATCATCAAGAAACTTATACAGGTCTGCAAGATTATCTTCATTAAAATTTACATCTACATAATAACTTAATTTATAGCGCCATTGTGCAGCAGGTTCCTGCAAATGAATTCCAGGAAATCTTTTTAGCACATTTTCTAATTCCTTACGTTTCCATTGATAATCAATATGACGTTCATATCCATTATCCTGGATAAATTTTTCGGTATAAAAAATTTCAGAACCGGCAGAACAAACTAAAATATCAGGCTTGGGCAGATCATAATATTTGATCGCTTCTTCCGTGATCAACCTGTTCCTTCCACTGGCAACACCAAAAACGATCTTCTCTCTTCTTTCTGAGATCCATCTTTTTAATTCATCCAAACCGTCCGTTTCATCACCTTCCACAAGCGTTCCATCAAGATCGGTAATAATAAATGTTTCTGCTTTCATCAGCTTTTTACCATACGCCGTCTTTTGCATGAAAGCCGTGTCAGCAGCATCTTTTCTTTTAAAAAGCTCATCAAGTGTTTCAATATATTTTTCCACATGAGCGGTCCATGAATAAAATTGGTTGCTTGCCAAAATTCCATTGGCAGAATATTTTTCCCAAAGATTCTGATCAGCAATAATTTTTTTCAAAGCCTCTGCAATTGCAGCCGGATCTTCTACATCAACCAATAGTCCGTTATTACAATGCTCGAGAATTTCTTTTGGTCCGCCTGTTGGTGAAGCCACTACAGGCAATCCACATGCCGCTGCTTCAACGATCGTTAATCCAAAATTTTCGCCGGGAGTTGCATTTACAAACACACCTTTTTTTCGCGCAGCCACCCGATATATTTCAGGAACTTCAAGAGTAGGATCATTCTTTTTGGGAATCGCCATTTTTCCATACAGATCATATTTATCAAGCAACAACAAGAGATTCGTAAGAATATCTTGTTCATCCGGGGGCATCTGTGAAATATCTTTTCTTACTCCGGCAAAAATGGCCAGATTTGCCATCGCCTGCAACTCATGATCCTGTCCATAAGATTGAATTATTCTTTCAAAATTTTTTCTTTTATCTGCACGCCCAATTGAAAGGATCAATGGTTTGGCGGGGTTAAATAAAAACCGTTCTATGTCAGAATTCACCCTGTAAAGTGCATGCTCCTGTTCGATTGTCATTTGAAATGACGGCATATCAAACCGGTAAAAAGGATAAAAGAGATCGGTATTTACACCCGGTGGAATCACTTCAAACCTTGGCCGCTTCCCGGTTTCATAAAGTCCATATTGTTTTTCAATTTCATGCTGCGTGCTTACAATAATTACGTCCGCATTCTTTAATGCATATTCTTCTACAGCAATCCTGCGATCAATATTGAATTTTTCATTGATCTTTTCTTCAGGCATTCCCTGTTGTAACAAAATATTTTTTTTGTTGCGGCCAAGCGAATGACCGGTAGCGATAAAAGGAATTCCAAAAACATCACTGATCTGTCCGGCAAGGTAATTTCCATCAGCATAATGTCCATGCGCCACATCTGGAAAATCATCTTCTTTTTCAATAAACCGGATTGTTTTATCAATAAATTCATCAAGATAATCCCAAAGAGATTCTTTGGGCCGGTAAGCATTTCCACCACAGGTCATTCTTACGATCCGCGCTTTTTCATTTACAATTTCAATCTCTTTTTCATAAGCAGATGAAACTCTTTTATCAATGATGCGGCGGGTAAAAAGATCTACTTTCCGCACTTTAGGATGTTGCGAAAGATTTTCTAAAAGCTCCAGTAAATATTTTACCTGGCCGCCTGTATCTTTATCCCTTCCTATTTCCGGATCTTTAAATCTTATCAGTCCATGGGGACTAAATAATTGTATATAATATTCATTCATCTTTTCATTATTCACTTTCCTGATATTTGTAAAATTAACAAAATCAAAATAATCAGGATTTTTGAAGCTTCTCAAAAGCAATGTGGTTGCAGATAATACACATTTATTTTTAAATTAAAAAGTTCGGTACGGTATTTTGTATTTTTATTTAAACTCTATTTAAATTATGTATTCAGGTTCAGGATTCAGCGATTGGGAAATTGGCGACATAACGGTTATCGTTCACAACGGCGTTTATCATTTATTTCATCTGATCATTCCTAACCACGATTATATTGCACATGCAGTTTCAAGAGATGGAATTTCATGGAAAAGAGTTGACAACGCTTTGTTTGTCGGTAATCCAGGCGAATGGGACGATGATATGTTGTGGACGATGCATGTGGTTGAATCGGATGAGAATTCAACAACTCCCGGATTTGAAATGTATTATACCGGACTACAAAGAAGAGACCGTGGCGTAATTTCAAGAATTGGTTTTGCTCATTCTGACAACCTGATCTCCTGGGAAAAAGACAAAAAAAATATTTTTCCTCTTGCTCCAAAAGGAATTTTTTATGAAACAGAAAATTCAAATCCAAGAAAATGGTTAAGCTTTCGTGATCCTTTCAAATTTGTTTATAACGGCGAAGTTTATTTGCTCATTTGCGCCAGAAGTATTACCGGGCCTGTATCGCGGCGTGGTTGTGTGGGTTTAATAAAAATTACCAATGAATTGGTAGAGCTCATGCCGCCATTAGTTTATCCATTGGTTTATGACGATATTGAATGTCCCTGTGTTTTTCAATTGAATGGACGGTTTTATATCATTGGATCTATAAGGGAAGATGTAAAAGTTCGCTATTGGTTTGCTCCCGATTTTTTTGGAGAATATCATTCTTTCCATGCAGATGTTTTATTGCCGCAGGGAAATTATGCCGCACGAATTGTGGAGGATGGTGATCATCTGCTCATTTATAATTTCTTTTATGCTTTTGGGAAAATTGATGCGTTGCGTGTGTTGCCGCCGCCGAAAGAATTGGATACAGATGAAAAAGGCCGCCTGATTTTGAAAACTTATTATCGCTGGGATCAACAGGTGATGAGAATTATTGATCAGAAAGATTTGGGTGAAGTAAAACACATTCTTTCAAACCCAACCGCTTCATCTCTTATTGAAGCCGACAAATGGACGTGCGGTTCAAGAAGCGGTTATGAAATATTTTCCTTCAGCCGTCCATCTACAAGTTTTATTTGGGAAGGGGTACTTACTGTTGAAGGAATGGGCAAACTTGGATTAGTGAGTGATATTGATGCGGAAGGAAACGGATATTTTATTTCATTTGATGTTTCAAATGGATTGCTGCAGATCAGAGCGTGGGGATTTAATCCATTGAATGTTCGGCAGAATTTTATTTTCAATGATATTCAATCAGGAATATTTAAAATGAATGGGAAAAAATCTTTTCATTTTCAACTGATCCGTTATGGGAATTATATTGAACTTTCCATTGATGGCGAAGTGAAACTTACTTTGATGGATTATGCTTTTTCGGGCGATGGCATCGGGCTTTATTCTTCATCTTCTGTCATCTCTTTACAAAATTCTACCGTAAAAGTTTTGCCGGATCCAAAAGATGAATATGCAAGCCAGGAAGAAGCAGGAAAATTAACAGAAACAAGAGAAAGAGCAAGTACGAACGAAACAGAAAAATTTTAAGCAGCTAAAAGAATATTTTCAGTAGTTGTAATAGTTATCATGTCATTCCAATTAAAAGTTTTTGTTCATCTTTTCTTTTTCTCTTGCAAATACCAAACCTAATGAGAAGATCACAGTCATTTTTTTACTCTTTGCTGGTGCGAAAAATGAAAGAGCCCGTTGTTTGTGTTGAGCGAAGGAAAAGTGCGGAAGGGATTACAAGAAGACTTATTTTGTGACGAATGCCTATGAAGCTTCCTTAGATAGACATCAGGAATCATCCAATCGTTACCATTTTCTTTTCATTCAGATGATCGCTTTCAATAAGGCCATCTCTTAACCGGATGATGCGGTGAGAAAATTCTGCAATATCTTCTTCATGAGTCACTAAAATTACCGTATTTCCATCCGCTTGTATCTTGTCAAAAATATGCATGATTTCCACCGAAGTTTTTGAATCGAGGTTACCGGTTGGTTCATCTGCAAGAATGATCGAAGGATTATTTACCAAAGCACGGGCAATGGCCACACGCTGATTTTGTCCTCCTGAAAGCTCATTAGGCTTGTGATGACTTCTGTCTGCCAGCCCTACTTTATCAAGCATTTCAAGCGCTAATTCGGTTCTGATCTTTTTGGTAGTGCCGTTATAAATAAGCGGCAGCGCTACATTTTCGGCTGCTGTTAAACGCGGTAATAAATTAAATTGTTGAAATACAAATCCAATTTCTTTATTGCGTACATCCGCCAGATCATCATCCTGCATTTTACTCACGTCTTCACCATTCAAAATGTAATGGCCGGCAGTAGGAGAGTCGAGGCAACCGAGAATATTCATCAGTGTAGATTTTCCGCTTCCGCTCGGGCCCATTAACGCCACATACTCATTCTTAAAAATTTCAAGCGAAATCCCTTTCAGCACTTTCAATTCCTGCTTTCCCATGTAATAGCTCTTTTGAATATTCTCTAATTTTATTATAGAAGACATATATTGGTATTGGGTTTTAGGTGTTAGGTGTCAGGTATCAGGTTTTAGGTTTTTAGACTTTCAGCCTTGTGCCTTCCTTCAGCCTTCCACTTTACTTCTTTATCACCTTTGGTACTTTAAAAAATTCATCGTCATTTAGCGGCGCATTTTTGAAAACATCTTTCCGGCTTATTTCTCCTTTTATTGTATCCGTTCTAAATACATTTACATTGTCGCTCATATGCAACAGCGGTGCAACGCCGGTAGTATCCAGTTCATTTAATTTATCAATAAAACCAATCATCTTTTCCAGGTCATTTTTAATGACAATCTTTTCCTCATATGCAAATTCAAGGCGGGAAAGATGAGCCAGTTTCTCTATTAAAGCATCGTTCACAATCATTGGACAAATATAATCACATTATTGTTTTATTAATTGTCGCTACTTGCCGCTTGTCCTTTTTTTATAAATAATGAATAGATAACTGCATTGTTATACAAGGACAACGCGTCAGGCAATTTGGGCCTGATGTTTATTATTGATTTTTGAAAACTAAATTCTTTCAGAACCCTTTCTTTACGTTCTATTCGTTAGTTTTGGCGCTTATATTTTTAACTGTTTTATGAACAAAAGAAAAAGCATCCTTCTTGTTTTCATTACGCTAACGGTGGCAGCGATTTTTCATCTCATTGATATTTATAATTTTAATAGTATTTCTCCTTTATTTTTAAGGATATTAAGGTGGATATTTATTGCTTCACTGGTGCTGTTTGCTATTTATAAACGCACGCTCACTACCTGGATCCTCGTAAGTATGGCGATTGGAGTGGAGATTGGTTTGGATTTCCCTGAAGTTGCAAAAGATTTAAAAGTTCTCAGCCAGATTTTTTTGCGCCTTGTAAAAACAATTATTGCCCCGATTCTTTTTTCTACTTTGGTTGTAGGCATCGCCGGTCATTCTGATTTGAAACAAGTGGGCAGAATGGGCTGGAAATCGATTGTATATTTTGAAGTCGTAACTACCATCGCACTGATCATTGGGCTTATCGCCATCAATATTTCTCATGCCGGCGTGGGCATTCACATTCCGCCGGGGTTTCATGAAGAGCTGCCAGCTGCTGCTCCACAAACATGGCAGGATGTTTTACTGCAT
>DATILZ010000089.1:0-6000 GCA_035475995.1 Hanamia sp.
CTTCATTGTTTATCAATCCCGCAGGCCTGGGATTTTATAAAACAGGAGACTTTGTTTTTACGCCTTCCTTTTCTTTGAAAAATTCTAATTCTACCTATCTCAACAATCCCGAAAGCGCCAAAGACAATAGCTTCAATATTGGCGCAACTGGTTTTGTTTTGTCATCTCCATCCCAGAGCAACAGTAGTGTAAAAAACTTTAGTCTTGGCTTTGGGATCAATAGGGTAGCGGATTATAACAATCATATTTATTATAAAGGAAGAAATAACAGTTCTTCTTTTTCAGAAAAATATTTGGAACAACTGGCAGATGATAAAGTATCTGATCCAAATGCTGCAGCCAATAACTATCCGGAAGGCGCAAGCCTTGCCTTTAATACCTACCTGATCAACCCCGTTTACAATGCGGATAGTATGGTGACAGGATATAGTACCGTTGCAAATCCGGCAATGGGACTTACACAGGAAAACACCATTAATACAACCGGCGGTATTACCGATGCGTCAATTGGTGCAGGATTAAACTTAAAAGACAAATGGTATTTTGGTGGCTCGCTTTCCTTTCCTTTTTTGAGATACAACCGCAACGCTTCTTACAAAGAAAGCGATGCTTCAGCTAACACCAGCAATGATTTTAATTATTTTGAAGCAAATGAAAATTTGACCACAAAAGGTATTGGTGTAAATGGAAAATTTGGGGTGATTTATAAACCAGTTGAACAGGCAAGAATCGGCCTTGCCATTCATACACCCACCTGGTACCAGCTTACAGACGATTATACCAGCGAAGTAATTACAGATCTGGAAGCATTTGGCACATACCATCAAAGCAATACGGATCTAACTGATGGGCAGCCGCTTCAAACGAAATACAATCTGACTACTCCAATGAGATTAATTTTAAGTGGTTCCTATTTATTCGCTGCAGATCCGGCAAATGTGCAAAATCAGCATGGTTTTATTACAGCAGATGTTGAGTACGTAAATTATAAGGGAATGTCTTTTCGTGATGTAAATAATGATCAGGATGCAGCAGCTTATTTTAGTTCATTAAATAAAACAATTGACAATCTTTATAAAAATGCTTTCAATGCAAGAATTGGTGGTGAAATGAAATTTAATACTTTCATGGTAAGGTTGGGCGGCGCTTATTATGGCAACCCTTATCAAAACCAAAGCTCAGATGTAATGAAAGTGAGTGGTGGAGTAGGTTATAGAAACCGTGGGTTTTTTATGGATCTTACTTATGTCTATTCTATGGCCAAAGACATTCATTATCCATACTTGCTGGAGGATAAACCAAATGCGCCAGCTTATTTAAAAAATAATGCAGGAAGTATCGTTGCAACCGTTGGGTTTAAATTGTAGATTGATAAAAACTGCCAAACTGATCAGAAATTTCAGGGTGCTTAAAAATTGCTGCACCGCACCTATTAGTCAATTGAACTGAATCTTTTACAATATTTAAAAGTATTCATCCTTCGCTGCTCCTGTATGGATAAAGCATGGATAAAGCATGGATGATGTATGAGAACTATATTGGTTAAGGGATGAAGACCAACGAATAGCTTATAAAAGTACAAGTGCCTCAACCCAATAATGAATTGATTAAGTAAATGAAAATTTCATTTACCAAAAAAAGGTGAGAAGCAGCTTTCTCACCCTTTTTAAAAATGAGCCCCTCAAAAAATTATTTCTTTTCCTGTGCAACGGTTACAAAATGATCCACATGATTATTAATCGGTTTCAACGTTTGCAAATACACATAAATAGAACGAAGGTCTGATGTATCCATTCCGGCAAACATGGTCCATGGCATGATGGTATTTACATCATTAGCGCCTACGTCAGTGATATTTGCAGGATTTGAATAAGTTTTAAACCTGGTTACAAACTGCTCAGCAGTCCAGTTACCTATTCCGGTTTGTTTATCAGGGGTAATATTGGCAGAATGAACTTCTCCGGCCGGCATTTTAAACACGCGACCACCGGAAAAAGCAAGTTCCGGAATTATCTGGCCTTTATTTACCTGTGTGTGGCATTCCATACATGCAGCTGCATTGGTTAGATAAGCACCATAATTAAGCGTATCTGACTTTGCAGGTTTTTGTACAAACGAAGCTTTTACAGGAATGGTGTTTAAAATAAAATTCATAGGAAAATCAATATTGTGATCCGGTGTTTTATTCTCAATTGGCGCCAATGTTCTGATATAAGCAATGATATCATAAATATCTTCTTTATCCATTTTGCCATAATTATGATAAGGCATTACCGGGAACAGCGCGTTTCCGTCTTTGTCAACACCAGTAGTGATTGCCCTGAAGATTTCTCCGTCAGTCCAGCCTTTAATATTTGCAGGTGTAATGTTTTTAGAATAAAAACTTCCGGGAAATCCTACCTTTTCATCAAACAATTCCCCGCCCTTTCCATTTGTTCCGGCTACCATAGGACCTGAAAACTTTTTCCAATCGCGTGTAGAGTGGCAGTCCATACAAAGCGTCACATGGTTTGCAAGATATTCGCCATGCTGCACACGTTCAGGTGTAAGAGCCACATGCAAATCGGGTGGATTTCCAACACTTGGCAATCCAAATTTCACATAAGAGGCGCCCACCACAACCAGGAGAACAACTACAATCAAAATGGTAAGTAAGATCTTTTTCATAATAAAAAAATATTTGTAAAAAATTAGTTACAACTTTTTTAGGGAGTTTCTTAGATTAGCAGCACTTCAGTCGGATATATTAGCCCGGAAAACGATCGCCTTAATTAGCTTTAGTTCCTTTCTGTATTTTATATACTTAATGTAGTGCTAAAATTAAGGGAAATATTGATATTTTAAATAAAAACATAAATATTTTTTCAGTAAATTTTTCAGAATCATCACTTTTCCTTTTTTAAATCGGTTCATCAGATCTTTTATCCCGGTGCCTGCTACATCAGATTATTTCATCCTGGTTGACCCCGTCATAGATAAACCACACCATATAATTTTTGTCGCTGGCCAAAATGGCGGCTGAATTTCTAGCGTACATTGGTTTAAATTGAATCTTTAAGTGCAATTCTTTCAGCCCTCTAACTGTAAGAATTAAGAACAATTGGTTTTACAGTGAAGCAATAAATATGAAAGATTCCGGTTTTCAGAATATTCAAAATTTAACTGGAAAACACTTTATATTTTTCCAAATTACCTGTGTCTGTAATTCTTTGCAAATGTCTGTTACAGTTGCATTCGAGACAATCCCCAAAAAACAGGCTTTTATTTATACCCGAAAAAGGGGGCATGAAATACTAAAAACTGAATTTTTATCCAAAAAAAGAAGAAAGTAAGGCTATTCTTTATGTTTCATGTATTCTAAATTAATATTTATTCTAATAAAAAATTTCCCGGTTTCATAAATCATCCTGAAACCCTTTGCCTGCTTCATTTTTATACCAATAATTTCCTTTATTCAAATCTTAAATCTATTTATACTATTTTGTATAAACAGCGAAACACATTATCTTTGCATACCAATTAAATATAACAATTTCAACTTAAAATAAGCGAATAATGAAAGAAGAATTGGATGTTTTGGAAGAAACGGTGTCGAGAGATTATCAATATGGCTTTGTTACGGATATTGAAACGGATGTAGCTCCCAAAGGCCTGAATGAAGAGGTGATCCGCCTCATTTCAAAAAAGAAAAATGAACCGGAATGGATGCTGAACTGGCGCTTAAAAGCTTATGCTCATTGGTTGAAAATGGAAGAACCCAAGTGGCCCAATGTAAAATATCCGCCGATTAATTATCAGGATATTATTTATTACGCTGCACCAAAGAAAAAGGCTAAAATAAACGGACTGGATGAAGTAGATCCGGAATTATTGAAAACTTTTGATAAGCTTGGAATCTCTTTGAATGAGCAAAAACGGCTTACAGGCGTGGCAGTGGATGTTGTAATGGATAGTGTTTCAGTCGCTACTTCATTTAAAAAGCAGCTTTCAGAAGTGGGAATTATATTTTGCTCGATCAGCGAAGCCATTCAAAATCATCCAGAGCTGGTACAGAAATATTTAGGTTCAGTAGTTCCGATGACTGATAATTATTTTGCCGCTTTAAACTCGGCAGTTTTTACAGATGGTTCGTTTTGTTATATACCAAAAGGCGTTCGTTGCCCTATGGAATTATCTACTTATTTCAGAATAAATACCGAAAATTCCGGACAGTTTGAGCGCACTTTGATCATTGCTGAAGACGAATCTTATGTTAGTTACCTGGAAGGCTGTACCGCTCCAAAAAGAGATGAAAATCAACTTCATGCCGCAGTTGTAGAATTGTTTGCACATCGCAAGGCAGAAATAAAATATTCAACCGTTCAAAACTGGTTCCCCGGCGATGAGAACGGACTTGGTGGGATTTATAATTTTGTTACCAAGCGTGGTATTTGCATGGGCGATTATTCTAAAATATCCTGGTCGCAGGTTGAAACAGGCTCTGCCATTACCTGGAAATATCCAAGTGTGATTTTGAAAGGCGACAATTCGATCGGTGAATTTTATTCTGTCGCATTGACCAATCATTTTCAGCAGGCAGATACTGGAACCAAGATGATGCATCTGGGAAAAAATACGAGGAGCAGGATCGTTTCAAAAGGTATTTCTGCAGGTCAGAGCCAAAATAGTTATCGTGGATTGGTAAGAGCCGGCAAACATGCTGTTAATGCCCGGAACTATTCGCAATGCGATTCATTATTACTTGGCGATAAATGTGGCGCTCATACCTTTCCATATATAGAATCAAAAAATAAAACGGCGGTTATCGAGCACGAAGCAACAACTTCGAAGATCGGTGAAGACCAGCTTTTTTATTGCCGGCAGCGCGGAATAGATACAGAAGCTGCAGTGGCATTGATTGTTACGGGTTTTGCAAAAGAAGTAATGAACCAGTTGCCGATGGAATTTGCTGTGGAGGCGCAGAAATTGCTGGCGGTTAGTCTGGAGGGAAGTGTGGGGTAAAAATGGTGAATAGTGAATGGCAAATATTCAATCTTCAATGTTCAGGGAAAAGAAATAAATTATTTATTAAATTTTATATCAAAAAGAAAATGTTATCAATCAAAAACATACATGCGTCTGTTGAAGGAAAAGAAATTTTAAGAGGAATAAACCTGGATGTAAATGCAGGTGAAGTACATGCGATCATGGGACCGAATGGTTCAGGAAAAAGCACGTTGGCTTCGGTTCTTGCAGGAAGGGAAGAATATGAAGTAACAGAAGGTTCTGTTGATTTCATGGGAAAAGATATTTTGGAATTATCTCCTGAAGACAGGGCGCGTGAAGGATTGTTTTTAGCTTTTCAATACCCGGTAGAAATTCCGGGAGTAAGCACCACCAATTTTATTAAAACAGCCGTGAATGAAAAAAGAAAATATCATGGACAACCTCCGTTAGATGCCGTTTCTTTTATGAAATTAATGAAAGAAAAAATGAACCTGGTTGAGATTGATAAATCTTTATTAACACGTTCAATCAATGAAGGGTTCTCAGGCGGAGAAAAAAAGAAAAATGAAATTTTTCAAATGGCAATGCTGGAACCAAAGTTGACTATTTTGGATGAAACTGATTCAGGACTTGATATTGATGCATTGAGAATTGTTGCCAGTGGTGTTAATAAACTTCGTGATGAAAACCGCGCCATTATTGTCATTACGCATTACCAGAGATTGCTCGATTATTTGCAACCGGATTTTGTACATGTGCTGTTAAATGGAAAAATTGTAAAATCAGGGACGAAAGATCTGGCATTGGAACTGGAAGAAAAAGGATATGATTTTATAAAAGATGAGTTTAGTTTGTCGGCAGCCGTGTAGGGGTAAGGCTTGCCCTTACCCATTTAGAATAGTTTATATGGTGTTGGATAATCAATAAAAAACGCAAGAAACTTTGATAAAAAAACAAGGAACTTTTTACTAAGGTTTTAAAGAACAGATGAAGAAGGTTTTTAAACACAATTAA